>NZ_CDRVFO010000051.1:0-535 GCF_977070485.1 Lelliottia jeotgali | reverse complement strand
AAAATCGACCAGGTAACCCGCTCAGTTCTCCGTTTTTGGCCGCCGCGAGCACCTCGCAGCAGCCATTTTCCGCATTACAGGTGCACCTTTCCTGCGGTAGTCAGCAAATGTCGGCGCGCCATCCATAGGTTCGACAGCGCGAACAGCGTCACCAGCTGAGCGGTGTTCTTGGCCAGGCCACGGAAGCGCACCTTCACGTAACCGAACTGGCGCTTGATCACTCGAAACGGGTGCTCGACCTTCGCTCGCACTTGTGCCTTGGCCTTCTCGATCTTGCGCTTGGCTTTGTACAGGGCGCTGCGTTTATCGAGCTTCTTGTAGGTGCTGCGGCGTGCTGCGACCTGCCAGATCACTTCGCGGCCCGCATGTTCGGGGCGCTTTTCGACGCCGGTGTAGCCGGCATCGGCGCAGACGACGTTCTCGTTACCGTGCAGCAGTTTGTCGACCTGGGTGATATCGGGGTTTGGGGAGCAACGGAACAGAAAGTGCACTTAAGCCCAGCGCCTGCCCGCAAACCCTTGTGGCGTCTGGTTAG
>NZ_CDRVFO010000050.1:0-536 GCF_977070485.1 Lelliottia jeotgali | reverse complement strand
CCGCCAGCGTCATAACTGAAGCGCCGGGTCAGGTTGTCCACCCGCACTTCTTCACTCAGGCGGTCCGAGGCGTCATAGGCAAAGCGGTAGGCTGCGCTGTTCTCGTTGACCAGGGCGGTCAGGCGCAGCGCTTTGTCGTACTCGTAGCGAACCCACTGCCCTTTGGCATCCTGGCGGCTGCTGGGCAAACCGCGCGACGTACGCTGCAGCCGTGTGGTCTGGCCTTTGCCGTCGGTGTGGGTGAGCACTTGGCCAAGGGTGTTGTAGGTGAAGCTCTCTGCTGTGCCGTCCGGGTGGTGGATGCACAGCACTTCACCATCCGGCTTGCGCTCCAGCGTGGTGGTCTGGTTCAGCGCGTCGGTGACGGCTATCAGGTGCTGACGCTCGTCATAGCGGTAGTACGTACTCTTGCCCGAGCAGTCTTCAAAGCGCTCGACCTGGGCGTAGGCGTTCCACCACAGGTACTTGGACTTGAAGTTCGCATCGATGATCGTGTGCGGCAGGCCATCCTCACCGTTGAGGTACTCGGTCTTGTG
>NZ_CDRVFO010000049.1:0-594 GCF_977070485.1 Lelliottia jeotgali | reverse complement strand
CGGGATGCCGTCGATACCTTCGTCTATACCATTCGCGACGCCGATGGCGACGAAAGCACCACTACCATCACCATCAACGTGCACAATTCGTTGATGGCTTGCGAAGATCGTGACATCACTGTTCACGAGAAAGCACTGGACCTGCAAAAGGACGGTAACGACCTGGCCGCCGGCAATGTCACCGGGAGCGACCCGGGTTCGAGCCAGGAAACCACATCCGGCACATTGGTCGGTTCAGCCAGCGGCGGGGTAGGTGCGCTCACCTACGCACTGGTCGGAAATGCCGTAGGCCAATACGGCCAGATTCAGCTCAATGCTGATGGCTCCTACACCTATACGCTGACCTCGCCAGCGAACTCCCCGACCCATGCCAACGACGGCGCCAACACCGTAACCGAAACCTTCACCTACCAGGTCCAGGACTCACTGGGTAATTCGACCACCAGCACCATCGTCATAACCATCGTCGACGACGTGCCTACAGCCAACAGCGATTTCGTCAGCGTGGCCAAGGGCGATGTGGTGTACGGCAATGTGATGTACAACGACGTGGTGGGCGCTGACATCCGCAGCGACGGCCAGTATGTGGTCGGC
>NZ_CDRVFO010000048.1:0-744 GCF_977070485.1 Lelliottia jeotgali | reverse complement strand
GTTGGCGGCCGGGATTCTGGCGGTGATCAATGGTTACCTGGGCGATCGGGGCCTGTCGCTGCGCCAGGGCACCATCGTCGATGCCACGCTGATCCATGCGCCGAGTTCGACCAAGAACAAGGACGGTAAGCGTTACCCGCAAATGCACCAGACCAAGAAGGGCAATCAGTATTACTTCGGCATGAAGGCTCACATCGGCGCGGATGCCGAGTCAGGTCTGGTGCACAGCGTGGTGGGGACGGCAGCCAACGTTGCTGACGTTACCCAGGTCGACAAACTGCTGCATGGAAAGGAAAACAGGGTCGGCGCCGACGCGGGTTACACCGGCGTAGAGAAACGCCCGGAACATGAAGGCCGGGAGGTGATCTGGCAGATTGCGGCCCGCCGCAGTACGTACAAGAAGCTGAGTAAGCGCAGTGCGCTGTACAAAGCCAAGCGCAAGATCGAGAAATCCAAGGCCCAGGTGCGCGCCAAAGTCGAGCACCCGTTCCGGGTGATCAAGCGCCAATTCGGCTACGTGAAGACACGCTTGCGTGGCCTGGCGAAGAACACCGCGCAGTTGGTGACACTGTTCGCGCTGTCGAACCTGTGGATGGCGCGCCGACATTTGCTGACGAATGCAGGAGAGGTGCGTCTGTAATGCGGGAAATGGCCGGCGCGAGGTGCTCGCGCCGGCTATAAATCCGGAAAGAGGGGATGATTTGATCGTTTTTTAGCCGAATCACCGTTTTGAAATCGGCAAGG
>NZ_CDRVFO010000047.1:0-792 GCF_977070485.1 Lelliottia jeotgali | reverse complement strand
GTTGCCGGACCTCCGCCATTGGACGTCAGTTATGCCGAAGCGCTCAGCAGCAGGCCGAGAGACTTTTCTGATATCCGAAGCAGTGAACTTAGGGATGACTCCAACGCCGGCTTCGCAGGCAGCCCAGTGCCAGGCCTCAGCGTTATCCATCCTCTCGGCGCGGACGATGAATTCGCGAGCTTCTCCATGGAGGTGATAAGCGACCACATAGATGTTACTGACGGGCATTTACTAGTTCCTTCTAGCGAAGCCAGATCGGCCAACATTCCTTTTAACCCCTAGGGATTCCGGGGGCAAGCATCCGGCCGGTTTAACGCCGGAGCACAATTCTCACGTACGGAGCAAGCAAATGGACCCGACCGACCTGGGCCCAGGCACAGCCACCTGGCTGGGCGGTAGTGGCATCGTTGTCACGGGCGCATTGCTATGGGTGCGCCGCTTCCTGTCCAAGGACGCTGCTGATCGCGCTATGGACAATGCCGATATCGGCACTGTCCGCCGGCTTAATGAACTGCTCGATTCCGAGCGAGAGGCCCGAAAGCTGGCCGAGGCCCGCGCCGATCAGTTCGCCAAGGAGCGCAACGAGTTGGCAGCAGCAGTTGGACGGATGGAAGGAAAGATTGAAGCGCTCACGTGTCAGGTGGGCCAGCTCACTGAGAAGGTGACCACGCAGAGCGCAGAGATCTCCCGGCTGCGTGCACAGCTTGGAGGTACAGCCTGATGGACAAATGCGCTTTGGAATTCATCGCTCGACGCTGGTGGCGACGGGCAGAGGTGTGGGTCATCGCTGTG
>NZ_CDRVFO010000046.1:0-890 GCF_977070485.1 Lelliottia jeotgali | reverse complement strand
GCTACGACGCCGGCGCCGACGGTACGACCGCCTTCACGGATAGCGAAGCGCAGACCGTCTTCCATTGCGATGGTCTTGATCAGGGTAACAGTCATCTGAATGTTGTCACCTGGCATTACCATTTCAACGCCTTCCGGCAGTTCGCAGTTACCGGTCACGTCAGTGGTACGGAAGTAGAACTGAGGACGGTAGCCTTTGAAGAACGGAGTGTGACGGCCGCCTTCTTCCTTCGACAGAACGTAGACTTCTGCGGTGAACTTGGTGTGCGGCTTGACCGAACCTGGCTTGACCAGAACCTGGCCACGCTCAACGTCGTCACGCTTGGTACCACGCAGCAGAACGCCGCAGTTCTCGCCAGCACGACCTTCGTCCAGCAGCTTGCGGAACATCTCAACACCGGTGCAGGTGGTGGTGGTGGTGTCACGCAGACCAACGATTTCCAGCGGATCCTGAACGCGGACGATACCACGCTCGATACGACCGGTAACAACGGTACCACGA
This sequence comes from Lelliottia jeotgali, assembly GCF_977070485.1. NCBI lineage: Bacteria > Pseudomonadati > Pseudomonadota > Gammaproteobacteria > Enterobacterales > Enterobacteriaceae > Lelliottia > Lelliottia jeotgali. The sequence continues at coordinate 389 of NZ_CDRVFO010000046.1, read as the reverse complement.
CCCGAGATCGAGAATACGTCTTCGATCGGCATCAGGAACGGCTGGTCGATGGCACGAACTGGCTCAGGAATGTAGCTGTCCAGAGTTTCTACCAGCTTCTTGACAGCGGTAGTGCCCATTTCGTTGTCGTCTTTGCCTTCCAGGGCCATACGAGCGGAACCGATGATGATCGGAGTGTCGTCGCCTGGGAAGTCGTAGGTGGACAGCAGGTCGCGAACTTCCATCTCGACCAGTTCCAGCAGCTCAGCGTCGTCTACCAGGTCAGCCTTGTTCAGGAAGACCACGATGTACGGAACGCCAACCTGACGGGACAGCAGGATGTGCTCACGGGTTTGTGGCATCGGACCATCGGCGGCCGAGCAAACCAGGATCGCGCCGTCCATCTGGGC
>NZ_CDRVFO010000045.1:0-990 GCF_977070485.1 Lelliottia jeotgali | reverse complement strand
GCTTGTATGGTAGGACTCGAAGGGGTGGGTGGGACCTAAAGCCGGCTTCTGACTGTTCGCAGCAGTACAGACCGTGGGAGAAATCGTCCTCACCCCTTCCACCAAAGCGCCGATAAAGAATGCTTCGTTCTCTTCAACGACGATAGAAACAAGCCTGCGCCTCTTGGTGAAACCCTTCGAGTCGAAAAACCATACAGCGGGAGTGCAAACCATGGCAATGGAAACGAGCGATTTCATCATCGGTATTGATGTTGCCAAAGCCGAGCTGGCCGTTCATTTTCAAAGCCACGGCACGCAGATGTCGCTGAGCAATACCAAGCCTGAAATCAAGAGATGGCTCAAGCAACAACCTGCCAACACTGCCCTGTGCGTCGAAGCAACGAACGTCTACCACCTGGACGTTGTGGAGATGGCACATGAAAAGGGCTTCAAGGTCTATGTTGTTGACGGATTTCAACTTAGTAACTACCGAAAAGGCATTGGCGGCCGATCCAAAACCGATGCCAGTGATGCCGCTTTGCTTGCCCGTTATCTGGAACGAGAAAGCCGGGATCTGCGCCCTTGGGCGCCACCGCCAGCCGTTTATGGCAAGCTTCAGAGCCTTCTACGCCGCAGGGCTGCTCTGGTCACAATGCGCACCGCCCTGAGCCAGAGTTGGGGTAATGAGCAGCTGCTCAAAGCGGCGTTCAAGAGCTTTACCCAGCAAATGGACAAGTTGGATCTGCTGGTCCAAAAGAAGCTCAAGGAGTTACTTAAGGAGGCTGGTTTACTGGAGCAAGTTGCTCGTTGTCAGGCCATCGAGGGCATCGGTTTTCTGACAGCTACTGCATTGGTTATGGCGTTTATCCGCGGCGAGTTCAAAAACAGCGATGCCTTCATTGCCTTCCTTGGCATGGACTTGAGAGTCTCCGATTCCGGGCAGAAGACGGGACTACGTCGTTTAACGAAGCGAGGTTGCCCGGAAATTCGCCGATTGCTGCATAACGCCTC
>NZ_CDRVFO010000044.1:0-1075 GCF_977070485.1 Lelliottia jeotgali | reverse complement strand
CTAACCAGACGCCACAAGGGTTTGCGGGCAGGCGCTGGGCTTAAGTGCACTTTCTGTTCCGTTGCTCCCCAAACCCCCTCGACCGGCCTCTCATTGGACAGCACGACATTCGGTGCCGTTAGCCAGTGGAGCGCACCTCCTAGATCCCCATCGTACAGCTCCAATAGCGCATCGAGGATCTCGATAAGACGACAGAACACCTCACCAGCCTGTATAGACATCACGGCACTGCCGGGGGACGCAGTGATCCACTGCGCGATCTGCGCTGGCGATCGCTCCAACTCGCTTGCCAAATCGGAGATCAACGACACCGGCAGGCCCGCCAGTACGGCGACGTGCAGATAGTAGTGGCCTCTCGGCAAATCCAGTTTTTCGCGGAGCCTTTCCATAACTGCCTCCAGGATAATTGGCCATTTGATAATGTCATCTTGGCCCCGAGTTTGCGCATGATGGTCTCGAACCATCCGCACCGTAGCTTCGAGAGAGAGCGAATGAACACTATCTGAAGGCTACTCGGCAGTGCGAGAGGGCTTTGGCAGTGACGCTTTGATCGGTGTTATTATTGAAACCTGCCCAAGAGCTTCCTCTCCCGGGTGCGTGTACCGGTGATGAAACTTGGTTTGAGGCGGTCTCGTTGAGGCCGCCTTTGTCGCTTCTGGGAGAGCCCCCAGTACTAAGCAGCCGTTATGCGTCGAAGCGCAAAGCCTCGACCAAAGCTGTTCGCAGGCCCTCTAACTCGGCATTTCTCCAATCTTATGAACTCGCGCTGGGTACGGACGGCGGGAATTATCTGCAATTATCTCGGCATAGATAATTGATCAATATTTAGCCGCCACTACTGAGCAGCGCCTCTCAAAGTTAATCCTTTAGATACAGCAGGTTACAGAACGAATGTCCTAATTTTTGCCTTATCTCGGCATGCCCCCTAATGCGGAAAATGGCTGCTGCGAGGTGCTCGCGGCGGCCAAAAACGGAGAACTGAGCGGGTTACCTGGTCGATTTTGATCGACGGCCCGCTTTCAAAAGCAGCAAGGGCTGAAGTCGACCGGAAATACAGGGTTACTTCAGACCTTCC
>NZ_CDRVFO010000043.1:0-1425 GCF_977070485.1 Lelliottia jeotgali | reverse complement strand
CAATCTGCAGAAGCAAATTGCTTGGGTGTTATATGGTCAAGCCTCACGGGCAATTAGTATTGGTTAGCTCAACGCCTCACAGCGCTTACACACCCAACCTATCAACGTCGTAGTCTTCGACGGCCCTTTAGGGGATTCAAGATCCCAGTGAGATCTCATCTTGAGGCAAGTTTCCCGCTTAGATGCTTTCAGCGGTTATCTCTTCCGAACATAGCTACCCGGCAATGCCACTGGCGTGACAACCGGAACACCAGAGGTTCGTCCACTCCGGTCCTCTCGTACTAGGAGCAGCCCCTCTCAAATCTCAAACGTCCACGGCAGATAGGGACCGAACTGTCTCACGACGTTCTAAACCCAGCTCGCGTACCACTTTAAATGGCGAACAGCCATACCCTTGGGACCGGCTTCAGCCCCAGGATGTGATGAGCCGACATCGAGGTGCCAAACACCGCCGTCGATATGAACTCTTGGGCGGTATCAGCCTGTTATCCCCGGAGTACCTTTTATCCGTTGAGCGATGGCCCTTCCATACAGAACCACCGGATCACTAAGACCTACTTTCGTACCTGCTCGACGTGTTTGTCTCGCAGTCAAGCGCGCTTTTGCCTTTATACTCTACGACCGATTTCCGACCGGTCTGAGCGCACCTTCGTACTCCTCCGTTACTCTTTGGGAGGAGACCGCCCCAGTCAAACTACCCACCATACACTGTCCTCGATCCGGATAACGGACCTGAGTTAGAACCTCAAAGTTGCCAGGGTGGTATTTCAAGGATGGCTCCATGAGAACTGGCGTCCCCACTTCAAAGCCTCCCACCTATCCTACACAAGCAAATTCAAAGTCCAGTGCAAAGCTATAGTAAAGGTTCACGGGGTCTTTCCGTCTAGCCGCGGATACACTGCATCTTCACAGCGATTTCAATTTCACTGAGTCTCGGGTGGAGACAGCGCCGCCATCGTTACGCCATTCGTGCAGGTCGGAACTTACCCGACAAGGAATTTCGCTACCTTAGGACCGTTATAGTTACGGCCGCCGTTTACCGGGGCTTCGATCAAGAGCTTCGCTTGCGCTAACCCCATCAATTAACCTTCCGGCACCGGGCAGGCGTCACACCCTATACGTCCACTTTCGTGTTTGCAGAGTGCTGTGTTTTTAATAAACAGTCGCAGCGGCCTGGTATCTTCGACCGGCATGAGCTTACGGAGCAAGTCCTTCACCCTCACCGGCGCACCTTCTCCCGAAGTTACGGTGCCATTTTGCCTAGTTCCTTCACCCGAGTTCTCTCAAGCGCCTTGGTATTCTCTACCTAACCACCTGTGTCGGTTTGGGGTACGGTTCCCAGTTATCTGAAGCTTAGGAGCTTTTCTTGGAAGCATGGCATCAACCACTTCGTCGCCTAAAGGCAACTCGTCATCAGCTCTCGGC
>NZ_CDRVFO010000041.1:0-1690 GCF_977070485.1 Lelliottia jeotgali | reverse complement strand
TTGAGATCCCGGATTTGCCTAAGATCTCAGCCTACCACCTTAAACTTGGACAACCAACGCCAAGCTGGCCTAGCCTTCTCCGTCCCTCCATCGCAATAACTGGAAGTACAGGAATATTAACCTGTTTTCCATCGACTACGCTTTTCAGCCTCGCCTTAGGGACCGACTAACCCTGCGTCGATTAACGTTGCGCAGGAAACCTTGGTCTTTCGGCGTGCGAGTTTTTCACTCGCATTGTCGTTACTCATGTCAGCATTCGCACTTCTGATACCTCCAGCAAGCTTCTCAACTCACCTTCACAGGCTTACAGAACGCTCCTCTACCGCATCACCAAAGGTGATACCCGTAGCTTCGGTGCATGGTTTGAGCCCCGTTACATCTTCCGCGCAGGCCGACTCGACTAGTGAGCTATTACGCTTTCTTTAAAGGGTGGCTGCTTCTAAGCCAACCTCCTAGCTGTCTAAGCCTTCCCACATCGTTTCCCACTTAACCATGACTTTGGGACCTTAGCTGACGGTCTGGGTTGTTTCCCTTTTCACGACGGACGTTAGCACCCGCCGTGTGTCTCCCATGCTCGGCACTTGTAGGTATTCGGAGTTTGCATCGGTTTGGTAAGTCGGGATGACCCCCTAGCCGAAACAGTGCTCTACCCCCTACAGTGATACATGAGGCGCTACCTAAATAGCTTTCGAGGAGAACCAGCTATCTCCGAGCTTGATTAGCCTTTCACTCCGATCCACAGGTCATCCGCTAACTTTTCAACGGTAGTCGGTTCGGTCCTCCAGTCAGTGTTACCTAACCTTCAACCTGCCCATGGATAGATCGCCCGGTTTCGGGTCTATACCCAGCGACTAAACGCCCTATTAAGACTCGCTTTCGCTACGCCTCCCCTATTCGGTTAAGCTCGCCACTGAATATAAGTCGCTGACCCATTATACAAAAGGTACGCAGTCACCTAACAAAGTAGGCTCCCACTGCTTGTACGCATACGGTTTCAGGTTCTATTTCACTCCCCTCTCCGGGGTTCTTTTCGCCTTTCCCTCACGGTACTGGTTCACTATCGGTCAGTCAGTAGTATTTAGCCTTGGAGGATGGTCCCCCCATATTCAGACAAAGTTTCTCGTGCTCCGTCCTACTCGATTTCATTGATAAGAGATTTTCGTGTACGGGGCTATCACCCACTATGGCCGCACTTTCCAGAGCGTTCCACTAATCTCAAACCAACTTAAGGGCTGGTCCCCGTTCGCTCGCCACTACTAAGGGAATCTCGGTTGATTTCTTTTCCTCAGGGTACTTAGATGTTTCAGTTCCCCTGGTTCGCCTCTTGCACCTATGTATTCAGTACAAGATACTCAGCTTATGCTGAGTGGGTTCCCCCATTCAGAGATCTCTGGATCACAGTCTGTTTGCCGACTCCCCAAAGCTTATCGCAGGCTACCACGTCTTTCATCGCCTCTGACTGCCAAGGCATCCACCGTATGCGCTTCTTCACTTGACCATATAACCCCAAGCAATCTGGTTATACTGTGAAGACGACATTCGCCGAAAATTCGCATGTTGCTCTTTCGAGCAGAACTCACAAATTTTACCTTAGCCTGATCACACACCAGTGAAAGTGCATGTCAGTCTATTTCTATCACATATCCGAATTTTTAAAGAACGATCTGACAAAAGTCAGAAATCAACATTC
>NZ_CDRVFO010000040.1:0-1962 GCF_977070485.1 Lelliottia jeotgali | reverse complement strand
TTGCCGGACGCATCGAAGTCCATGCCGTAGCGCTCGCCGCCAAAGTCGCGGCTGGCGACGACGCGGTGGTCTTCGTTACAGCGGAGACCTGGTACCCAGAGCATATTTTAACTCAGTTACTCCATCATCAAATACGCGCTCACTACATGCTAAAGGTTCCACGCTCGCGATGATTTTCATTTCCAATTAATCTATATAGCTCCTCATGTAACGGTAGTGGGTGCTTCTGCCCGTGCGGTCTTAGAAGTGCTTGACCTTGCGAAATCAACCCCACGGAGCATATACAAATCCCTCATCAATTTTCTCAAAATAGAGTCCTATGAAACTATTTTTTAAGTATGCCTCTCTAAACACAGAAGAACAGACCATTTGCTTCAATTCTTCACAGTAGAATAAATCATACTCTACATCTGATCTCGGGGAAAACTTATCTATTCGAGCATATAATGGCAACATATTTTGACGCTCGTTTTCTGGGCGTAAAAGTCCGTCACCCACCAATTCAAAAGTAGATCGATCAACATCTAGCAATGAACATCTACTAAGTACGCAGAAAAATCTATAATCCTTTTTAGGCTTCGCAGAACCGCGAAGCGAAATCATCACAGGAATGCTCAGAAACTTACAATGAAAATTTTCGCACATTCGAATGAATTCCGATGACGCGAGATACTGCTCAAATATCACATCGACGTGAAGATTATTCAAGTCGGCTTTCATTTCATAGGAGCTTGAAAAATCCAATACGTCAGGATTCGCAATTACTTGATTGAACTCCGGCAATTCCGGGACCCACTTCTCATCAAAGAAAAGCGGAACATCGTCGCCTTCCGCAGCACTGAGCATATAAAATTCTTTCATAAGAACTCACAGCAACCTAAAAGTAGATGGGTCGGTCTTAAACAGCCCGTTTTGAAGCCCGGACCTCGCCCAGTCTTGAATATTTTTAACCCCCAAAACCAACTGAGTATCACTCAATTGTGGGGCCATTTTATTGAGCTCGAGTAATTTCTTACCAACAGCAGCTGTGTAGACATCATGATTCGTCCAGTGTCCTGGCAAATCGATAAACTGGACATTCTTTTTATCGGGCAAGAAAATACCATTTGATGCGCCGTCGCCATCAAACCCTATCCCTTTTAATCTCTTAAACATAGAACTGAAAATAGGCTTATTCATGAGCTGTTCAGGAATAAGGTGATGGTTAGCCATCCCATCTCCCGTCCTATGCCCCATGTTCTGCCCAAGCTTGGTAGAACACCACCCCAGCGGGTCAATGCTGAGAATAGGGTTTGCAGCGTACGAATAGATATTTATTCCGCCTGCCAACCCTATTGGGTCCTGCGATAAAAAACGGCCGATTCCAGCGTCGTAGAAACGGAATGTGTTGTAGTGTAAATCTGTTTCACTATCAAAATACTGGCCTTGGAATCGCAGATTCTGCTCGACTTCATTGATCGCCAGCTGCTCAATCGCGCCCCAAGAACGATAGGTCGCCTGCCAGACAATCTCACCCTCGCTATCCGTCAGCTCCAGCGGCGTACCAATCTGATCGGTATGGAAGTAATAGATCTTCTGCTCATCCCCTTCCGCCTGGTCAACCCGCGCCAACGGCGCATAGCTACCCGGCTCATAGAGATACAAAATGCTCTGCCCCGGCGTCTCCTCACGCAGCATCCTCAGCCCTTGCCAGAGGAAGTGCTTCTGCTCCGAGGTGCCGCCGATTTCAGCGGTTTTGGCAATCCGCCGCCCCAGGCTGTCATAGCGATAAGTGCCCGTACTTTCCAGCTTGCCGTTGACCACTGTCTCAGCACGCACCAGCCGGTTCTCACAGTCATAGGCAAAGTTCTGCAGCTTGCTATGCCCCGAGCGCTTCTCGATCAGGTTGCCCCACGGATCGTAGCGGTACTCCTGATCGCGCCAACGCTTGATGCGGTTGTCCTTCACCTTCTCAAACTGCCG
>NZ_CDRVFO010000039.1:0-2015 GCF_977070485.1 Lelliottia jeotgali | reverse complement strand
ATTGTCTACACCGCGACCTTGAGCAACCCAGCGGGTACGGCGATGACCGTGACGCTGAGCAATGGCGCGACCATCAACATCGCGGCCGGCCAGACCACTGGCCAAGTGACCGTCGCTGCACCGGCGGATGACGTCTACAAAGACGCCGGTCAGGTCAAAGCCACCGTCACTGGTACCACGGGTGGTGACTTCGAGAACCTCGCAGTCAATCCGGCTGAGGCCGTGACCAACGTCAGCGATACGCTCGACACGTCGACCGTCACGTTGACCGCCACTCCAAGCGTGGTCGAGGGCGGTACCGTGGTGTACACCGCCTCGGTGTCGGCTCCTGTTACTGGTTCGCCGCTGGTCGTGACATTGGCCAACGGTCAAAGCATCACCATCGGTGTTGGCGAGTCGTCCGGTTCGGTCGACTTCGTTGCGCCCAATAACGTCTACAACACCAATGCACCGCTGACCAACAGCATCACCAAGGTCGAAGGCGGTAACTACGAGAAGCTGGACACCGCCGGCGCTCCGACCACCACGGTCACCGACAGCCCGGCTACCCAGGCCACTACCAATCTGGTGCTGAGCGCGACCGGCGATGTCGCTGAAGGCGGTCAGATCGTTTACACCGCCACGCTGAGCAACCCCGCCGGCACGGCGATGACCGTAACGCTGAGCAATGGCGCTACCATCAACATTGCGGCCGGCCAGACCTCTGGCCAAGTAACCGTCGCCGCCCCGGCTGATGACGTTTACAAAGACGCCGGCCAGGTCAAAGCGACCGTCACTGGTACCACCGGTGGTGACTTCGAGAACCTCGCAGTCAACCCGGCTGAGGCCGTGACCAACGTCAGCGATACGCTCGATACGTCGACCGTCACGTTGACCGCCACTCCAAGCGTGGTCGAGGGCGGCACCGTGGTGTACACCGCCTCGGTGTCGGCGCCTGTTACTGGCTCGCCGCTGGTTGTGACATTGGCCAATGGTCAAAGCATCACCATCGGCGTCGGCGAGTCGTCCGGCTCGGTCGACTTCGTTGCGCCAAACAACGTCTACAACACCAATACCCCGCTGACCAACAGCATCACCAAGGTCGAGGGCGGTAATTACGAGAAGCTGGATACCGCGGGTACACCAACCACGACGGTTACCGACAGTCCCGCTACCCAGGCGACTACCAACCTGGTGCTGAGCGCCACGGGTGATGTCGCTGAGGGCGGTCAGATTGTCTACACCGCGACCTTGAGCAACCCAGCGGGTACGGCGATGACCGTGACGCTGAGCAATGGCGCGACCATCAACATCGCGGCCGGCCAGACCACTGGCCAAGTGACCGTCGCTGCACCCGCCGATGACGTCTACAAAGACGCCGGCCAGGTCAAAGCCACCGTCACTGGTACCACGGGTGGTGACTTCGAGAACCTCGCAGTCAATCCGGCTGAAGCCGTGACCAACGTTAGCGATACTCTCGATACCAGCACGGTGACCCTGACCGCCACTCCAAGCGTGGTCGAGGGCGGTACCGTGGTGTACACCGCCTCGGTGTCGGCGCCTGTTACTGGTTCGCCGCTGGTCGTGACATTGGCCAATGGTCAAAGCATCACCATCGGTGTCGGTGAGTCGTCCGGCTCGGTCAACTTCACCGCACCGAACAACGTTTACAACACCAACACCTCGCTGACCAACAGCATTACCAAGGTCGACGGCGGTAATTACGAGAAGCTGGATACCGCCGGGACTCCGACCACTACGGTTACCGACAGCCCGGCTACCCAGGCGACCACCAATCTGGTGCTGAGCGCCACTGGCGATGTCGCCGAAGGCGGCCAGATCGTCTACACCGCGACCTTGAGCAACCCAGCCGGCACGGCGATGACCGTGACCTTGAGCAACGGCGCGACCATCAATATCGCTGCAGGCCAGACCTCTGGCCAAGTGACCGTCGCTGCACCGGCGGATGACGTTTACAAAGACGCCGGCCAGGTCAAAGCGACCATCACCGGCACCACCGGTGGTGACTTCGAGAA
>NZ_CDRVFO010000038.1:0-2542 GCF_977070485.1 Lelliottia jeotgali | reverse complement strand
GACCTGCACCGCGAGGTGTACCGCACGCAGGGCAAGCTCACCAGTTGCTTTGGCTACGACGCCATGGGGCGCAAGGCTTGGCAGTTTGCTTCGACCCTGCCGGCTGAAAACCTGTCGCAAGTGCAGAAGCCCGGCATCAACACCTCACTGCTGGTGGAGCACGCTTACAACCCGATTCACCGTCGCTACCAGTACGACCCGGCGGGCGAATTGGTACGCACGCTGGACAAGCTGCGCGGCGAAATCAAGTACGAGTACGAAGCCAACGGCCAGTTGCACAGCCGCGATACTGGTTCCCTCGTAGGCAGCGAAGAGTTCCGCTATGACCCGGCGGCCAACAGGCTCGACTTCAACGCTCGGCAGTTTGAGAAGGTGAAGGACAACCGCATCAAGCGTTGGCGCGATCAGGAGTACCGCTACGATCCGTGGGGCAATTTGATTGAGAAGCGCTCGGGGCACAGCAAGTTGCAGAGCTTCAGCTATGACTGCGAGAACCGGCTGGTTCGGGCGGAGACGCTGGTCAACGGCAAGCTGGAAAGTACGGGCGCTTATCGCTATGACAGCCTGGGGCGGCGGATTGCCAAGCAGTCGGAGATTAACGGCACCACGGAGCAGAAGCGTTTTCTGTGGCAAGGGCTAAGGATGTTGCGTGAGGAGACGCCGGGGCAGAGCATTCTGTATCTCTATGAGCCGGGTAGCTATGCGCCGTTGGCGCGGGTGGATCAGGCGGAAGGGGATGAGCAGAAGATCTACTATTTCCATACTGACCAGATTGGTACGCCGCTGGAGCTGACTGATAGCGAGGGTAAGATTGTTTGGCAGGCGACGTATCGTTCGTGGGGCGCGATTGAGCAGCTAACGGTCAACGAGATTGACCAAAATTTACGGTTCCAGGGCCAGTACTTTGATCGCGAGACGTCGCTTCATTACAATACGCTAAGATATTACGACCCTGACGTTGGTAGATTCATTGGTCCAGATCCCATTGACTTGCGCGGCGGTGTAAATCTTTTTAGATACAATGTAAATCCGATTTATTGGATTGATCCAACGGGGCTCGCCCCATGTCAAGTGCGAGTTGTTAATAACACAAAGATTCATGGTCGTGGACAGGTAGACGGAACCCCTGGGCATGATCAGTTTTCAGAAGCGATCGCTAATAAATTGGCTATGAGCGGAAGGTTCTCGGATGTGTACTTAAATCGTTCATATAGCTTCGCAAATGGGCGAGGCGTTTCAGCTCGACATCCAGATGTCATGGCTGTTGATGTGAACGGAAAGGTCCATGCGATCGAACTTGCCTCTAAGACGGATATGGGCAGAAAGCTTCCCACGCTTACTACGCGTAATGAAACTGCAATGAGTAATTTACCTCTTAGTAAGCAAGGCGAGGTTTTGGTGTTAGAGCATCCATATAGTGCTTCTGACATGAAGTCTTTGCTTGATGATTTGATTTCTGGAATATAGGTGGGTATATGTCTGTTGCGTTGGCTTTATACGGTGTTGAAGACGTTAATCCTAAGTTGGCCCTTAAATTTGCTAAGCACTTTTTTGCTTGCATCAACCTGTCTATTACGGGTGCGGGTTATTATACATATTTGAGAGAAGGGGATCATGTTGGCGATCACGATCTTGTAGCTGTGGAATTGACCGAACTTGAGGCGAGAGTGAATAACGGTACAGCTACTGCGTTTAGGATATACAACGAGGCATCAGGTGCTATCCCATGGTTTGCATCCTTTGGTTATTCTACGAATGATTTTGGCAGCTTCTATCACTTTGATGGCCAATGCTCTGAGGGTTCTGTGGGGCTAGAGAGCCTGATAAAGTTTGTTAAAGATATCAGTGCTGATGTTGTAGTGCCTTATGGAATTATCTATAATTGCGAAAAAGTAAGTAAGGCATTTAGTTACGCTGCTGGTAATAATATGGTGGCGATATATCCGTATGAGAATTCATCTGCATTTAAAAGGGAAGTGCCTGGTAGATTTCAGGGGCGAGAGCGCTATAAGGAGGATTTATTGAGGATGGTTTATCCTGTTAATATATTAAGTAGCCGACATTTGGAGGCGGACGTTGAGGGGGTGGTGCTGAGAGATTGGATTGGTGAGAGTGGCGGGCGAGGATCACTCGAGCCATTAACCTCCTCGACTTGGCTGTGGTACGTTGAGGCCGACCAGCTTCAAAACGTAAATAAGTCTCTAGGCGAGGCCGGTATCCTAATTTCATGGAAAAAACCGGATGTCAAAAAGCGTTTTTGATTTTTATTTCGAGCAATATTTTTGCGAAAGGTACTGCCTGGGCCAGTTATTTGCTCGTAGAGCCTAGTTATATGCTTTGCCTATGACGCATTGGACCGCCTGATTGAAGAAGTGCGGGTCGACAACCTGACCCGACGCTTCAGCTATGACACAGGCGGCCATCTGACCCGGCTGGACGGAATTGGCTACGGCGAGAACGGTGAGCAGCCGCAACGCGAAACGCTGTTCGAGCGCGACCCCATTGGCCGGCTGATGGCCAAGCTCAACCGTGATGCCCGTCA
>NZ_CDRVFO010000037.1:0-3217 GCF_977070485.1 Lelliottia jeotgali | reverse complement strand
AGCAGGATGTGCTCACGGGTTTGTGGCATCGGACCATCGGCGGCCGAGCAAACCAGGATCGCGCCGTCCATCTGGGCGGCACCGGTGATCATGTTCTTCACGTAGTCAGCGTGACCTGGGCAGTCAACGTGAGCGTAGTGACGAATGGTCGAGTTGTACTCAACGTGAGCGGTGTTGATGGTGATACCGCGCGCTTTTTCTTCCGGAGCCGAGTCGATCTTGTCGAACTCAACGATTGCCGAGCCGAAAACTTCGGAGCAAACGCGAGTCAGAGCTGCGGTCAGAGTGGTCTTACCGTGGTCAACGTGGCCGATAGTGCCGACGTTAACGTGGGGAAGGGAACGATCAAACTTTTCCTTAGCCATCGATACAATCCTCCGCAGAAGAAATAGTCTTACGCTGATAAAACAAAGGCAGATATTTTCATATCTGCCTTGTTTATATGGAGCTCTTGAGCGGACTTGAACCGCTGACCTCACCCTTACCAAGGGTGTGCTCTACCAACTGAGCTACAAGAGCGAAACACTTTGTGCAAAATCCGGCAAACTTGGAGCGGGTAGCGGGAATCGAACCCGCATCATCAGCTTGGAAGGCTGAGGTTCTACCACTAAACTATACCCGCGGAGCTTGCGGCTCTCGCTAAAACTGGTGGAGGGAGAAGGATTCGAACCTTCGAAGCTCTCGCAACGGATTTACAGTCCGTCCCCTTTGACCGCTCGGGAATCCCTCCAGATGTGGCCGGCATTCTATTTGTCTGCCGTCCCAGTGTCAAGCTTTTTTTCAAATTTTTTCAATCAAATCTGAAGCTTAGCTGCTTTGACACTACTTCCAGGTCTACCACCTCAGTGGTGTTCCCTGTGAAGCGGGCGCCATTCTATCAAGCTATTCGCCAGTTGCAATACCTTGGCAGAAAATAATTTTATGTTTTAAGTCTTTGAAATCGTTGGAAAGAGTGGCGAGGACCGTTTGGTCCAGTAAACGCTCGCTTTCCGGGGAAATCTTGAGCCAGAGACCATCAGCACCGGGCAGCTGCCCAGACACCGGCAATGCGTTGATATCCAGGCTCAGCAAGCGCTGACGCAGTGCGTCGATTTGATCTCGCCCCCCCAGACCACCGACCACAAGGCATTCGTCACGGCGACGGGCAGGCGTAGCCACCCCCGCTTCACGCAATAGACGAATCTCCTGCTGATTACCCTTGTACAACGAGAGCGGGGCGACATCCTTGGCTTTTAGCGGGGCTTCCTGTTGGTGCCAGACGTAATAGAAGACGTTGAGCACCAGCAACAGCAGAAACAACCAACGCATAAGCACCTCAGTTCAAAGGGCAGGCCATTGCCAGGCCAACGAATACCAAGTCGGGAACTACGCGCGCCTGCGGTGCAGCCTCACGTACCAACGGCGCATCCCCACCAGTGAGGAACACAGTGAAGGCCTCCCCCCACAGCGAGCGTGCCTGCTCCAGTTGCGTACGAGCAAAACCTTGCAGCATCAACACGCAGCCACGCTCGACCGCCTCGACAGTTGAGCGGCCAGGAGCAAGACTGGTCAAAGCACGCTCTGCAGATGCGTCGTCGTAGCGGATACGTCGAGTGTGCGTGCGCAGCTGGCTGCGCATCAGTGGCATACCCGGGCAGATGTACCCGCCCAGATGCTCGCCATCCGCGCCAATGAAGTCGGCCTTGGCAGCTGTACCCAGGTCGATCACCAGGCAAGCACCCTTGGCCAGGTGGAAAGCGCCCAACGCCGCGAGCCAGCGATCCATGCCAAGGCGCTGGAAATCCTCATACCCATTGCGTACCCCGGCCATCTCACGGGCTGGTTCCGCAACTCGCGGTACCACAGAAAACGCCTGACCGATCAGCGTACAGAGTGCTGCCGTCTCTTCTTCACTACGCACACTGACGATACGGCAGCCCGACAAACGCAGCGAAGCCAAAGTACCGACCTCGGCCACCAACGCCTGATCCGAATCCACAATGCCGCCACCCACGATAGTGGCGTCGACAGCCTGAATGACTCGCCATTTGATGAAGCTGTTACCGCAATCGAGCTCAAGAATCATCACGCAACCTCAAACTGAGCTCACCACCACTGAAGCTCTTCTCCACGCCATCGATCTCCAGGCGCAAGCCACCCTGCCCGTCCACTCCGAGCACTACCCCATCGATCTGGGTACTGCCGGCAACAAGCGACACATTACGCCCCTGCCATAGATGTGCTTGCTCCCATTCTTCCTGAAATGCGGCAAAACCATAACGTCGGTGACGCGCCAATTCATGCTGCAGCTGCTGGCTGAGCATTGCGACCAGCCGATTACGATCGATGGGAGAGCCAACCTCACGTCGTATGGAGGTCCACTGCTGATCTACCTGGACGTTGACCTGCATATTCACATTGACGCCAATGCCAAGAACAACGTGACAGACGTCTGCCGGATCACCGACCAACTCAAGCAGGATGCCGGCGATTTTTTGCCCACGCACAAGTACATCATTAGGCCACTTGAGCCCGACTTCCTTAACACCGATGCCTTCCAAGGTGCGCATTACCGCCAAGCCGACCACCAGACTCAGCCCTTCGAGCTGACGCATACCGCCTTCGACACGTAACACTAGACTGTAATAAAGGTTTTCCGCGAAAGGACTTACCCACTGACGACCACGACGGCCACGCCCAGCACTCTGACGCTCGGCAAGCACCAGAAATGGAGCAGCTTGCCCCTGCCCTGCAAGCCGGAGCCCTTCAGCATTGGTAGAGTCGATGGTTTCGTGGATGAACATTGGCCATTGCTCAGCATCAGCATATTCGGCAATTGCCTTCGCTTCGAGCAAGGCCAGGGGCGCCGCTAGCTGATAGCCACGTCCGCGAACCTTATGAATGGTGAGATTTAGCTCACTCTCCAGATGCTGCAGCTGCTTCCAAACGGCGCTGCGGCTCACCCCGAGGGCTGCACCCAAGGCTTCTCCGGAATGGAACCGGCCATCCTTGAGGAGATTCAACAACTTCAGCATGCCAGTCTCGACTTGGAATAAGGCTGGCATGATAGCTATGGGTCGTGGGCTTGCATAGGAAAAGGGCCCCCGAAACGACCCAAATGCCGTGCATCAACCCATAAAAGACAAAACCCCTACCTGCTTGCGCAGATAGGGGTTTTGCGAAATGAATCTTGACGATGACCTACTCTCACATGGGGAAACCCCACACTACCATCGGC
>NZ_CDRVFO010000036.1:0-7462 GCF_977070485.1 Lelliottia jeotgali | reverse complement strand
TGAAGAAGAAGGAGGAATACGTAAGCAGAACGGCCTAAAGACCGTTGTTTTCAACCATAGAATCTCCCACAGGTACCCCACAGTACTGAAGACTTGTGCCGTCCTTGTGGGAGCCGGCTTGCCGGCGATGAAGCCAGTACTTACTGCGAATACGTGCGCAGGAAGTTGCCAATCCGGCCAATCGCAGCCTCCAGGTCATCCACCCGTGGCAAGGTCACCACACGGAAGTGGTCCGGCCAAGGCCAGTTGAACGCCGTGCCCTGGACGATCAGCAGCTTCTCAGACAGCAGCAGGTCGAGCGCGAACTTCTCGTCGTTGAGGATCGGGCAGACTTTAGGGTCGATCCGCGGGAAGGCATACAGCGCACCCATCGGCTTGACGCAGCTAACCCCCGGGATGTCATTGAGCAGCTCATAGGTGCGGTTGCGCTGCTCCAGCAGCCGGCCAGGGGGCAGCACCAGGTCATTGATGCTCTGATAACCGCCCAGCGCAGTCTGGATGGCGTGCTGGGCCGGTACGTTGGCGCACAGGCGCATGTTGGCCAGCATGTCGATGCCTTCGATGTAGCTCTGGGCGTGGTGCTTGGGCCCGGAGATGATCAGCCAGCCGGAGCGGAAGCCCGCCACCCGGTACGACTTGGACAGGCCGTTGAAGGTCAGGCACAGCAGGTCCGGGGCCAGTGACGCGGTGCTGATGTGCACGGCCTCGTCATAGAGGATCTTGTCGTAGATCTCGTCGGAGAACACCACCAGGTTGTGCTGGCGTGCCAGCTCCAGCATGCCCAGCAGCAACTCTTTGGAATAGACGGCGCCGGTCGGGTTGTTCGGGTTGATGATGACCAGGGCCTTGGTGTTCGGGGTGATCTTGGCCTTGATGTCTTCAAGGTCAGGGAACCAGTCGGCCTGTTCGTCGCACAGGTAATGCACCGGCTTGCCGCCTGCCAGGCTCACCGCAGCGGTCCATAGCGGGTAGTCGGGGGCCGGGATCAGCACTTCGTCGCCGTTGTTGAGCAGTGCCTGCATCGACATGACGATCAGCTCGGAAACACCATTGCCCAGGTAGATGTCCTCGATGGTGACACCCTCGATTTCCTTCTGCTGGCAGTACTGCATCACCGCCTTGCGCGCGCTGAACAGGCCTTTGGAGTCGCTGTAGCCCTGGGCAGTGGGCAGGTTGCGGATCACATCCTGGAGGATTTCGTCCGGCGCTTCGAAGCCAAACGGCGCCGGGTTGCCGATGTTCAGCTTGAGGATGCGGTGGCCTTCCTCTTCCAGGCGTTTGGCGTGCTTGAGCACCGGGCCGCGAATGTCGTAGCAGACATTGGCGAGCTTGTTCGATTTGCTGAACTGCATGATGTGATCCCGATTGAGAATACGCGGTGCGCCGCCGTCGAAAGGTTTGAAAGGGCGGGGCGCGGGTGCCAGACTTGAGGCCTTGCACACGAAGCCAACTAATATACGTGCCACCCGCGCTACGGAAAAGACGGCGCGAGGTGAAATTCAGCCTGCCGAGGTCCCTACATGCAAAAGATCGACAAAACCCTTGAAGAATGGCGTGCGATGCTCGACCCGGAGCAGTACCAGGTGTGCCGCCTCAAAGGTACCGAGCGGCCGTTTACCGGCAAGTACAACAGCGAAAAGCGTGCGGGTACCTACCATTGCATCTGCTGCGACCTGCCGCTGTTCGATTCGAACACGAAATTCGACTCTGGCTGTGGCTGGCCGAGTTTCTACGCGCCGATCGAAGACAGCGCGATGATCGAGACGCGCGACACCTCCCACGGCATGATCCGCACCGAGGTGACCTGCGCGCAATGTGACGCCCACCTGGGCCATGTGTTCCCCGACGGCCCGCCACCGACCGGCCTGCGTTACTGCATCAACTCGGTGTGCCTGGACTTCAAACCGCGTGACGGAGCCTGACCATGGCTGAATCGATGCTGGACATCCCCTGCGTGACCTTGGCCGGTGAACGCAAGGTGCTGGGCGACTTTGCGGGCAAGGCGCTGCTGGTGGTCAATACCGCCAGCCAGTGCGGCTTCACCCCGCAGTACAAGGGGCTGGAGCACCTGTGGCAGCTTTACCGCGAGCGTGGCCTGGTGGTGCTGGGTTTCCCGTGCAACCAGTTCGGCAAGCAGGAGCCGGGTGAGGCGCGGGAGATCGCGCAGTTCTGCGAGCGTAATTTCGGCGTGAGTTTCCCGCTGTTTCGCAAGGTGGAGGTCAACGGCCCTGGGGCCCACCCGCTGTTCGTCGAGCTCAAACAGCGTGCCCCGGGCCTGCTCGGGTCGCAGAAGATCAAGTGGAACTTCACCAAGTTTCTGCTCGACCCGGCCAGCGGCAAGGTCACGCGTTACGCGCCAACCACCAAGCCGCAGGCACTGGAGGCCGATATCGAGCGCCTGCTCAGCCGCTAAGGGGCACCCAGTGGTCGATCAGCGCCAGTAGCTCTTCACGCCGGAATGGCTTGGCCAGGTAGTCGTTCATGCCCGCCGCCCGGCAGCGTTCGCGCTCCTCGGGCATGGCGTTGGCGGTCAGGGCGACGATCGGCAGCTCAGGCCAGCGGCCACTCTGGCGGATGCGTCGGCTGGCCTCATAGCCGTCCATCACCGGCATGTTGCAGTCCATCAACACCAGGTCGAAGTCTTCCTGCTCGAGCCGTTCCAGCGCCTCCACGCCCTGGGTGGCCACTTGCACCACGCAGCCGAGCTTGGCCAGCATGCCCTTGGCCACCAGTTGGTTCACCGGATTGTCCTCCACCAACAGAATGCGTGCCCGGCCGTCGGTGGCAGTGAGTGTCGGGATGGCCAGCGGGTGTTCGGGTGCATGGCCCTGCAGGATGCGGCGCAGCGTCTGATACAAGGCATTGCGTGCCAGGGGGCGGGCCAGCTGATGCAACGGGGCCAGTTGCGCCGCCTGTTCTGGCGACAGGAAATTGCCGTAGGCCGTCACCAGCAGGATCGGCGCTGTCAGCGAAGGGCGCAGCTGGAACAAGTGGTCCAGGTCGTCGGTGATCAACAGGTCGATGGTCCCACCCGCCAGTGTCAGGGCACTGTCATGCCTTGAGTAGCTCAGGCCCCAGCGCGGCAGTACGTCCTGCAGCAGTTCGCCAAGGCCGCTGGCGGCGTTGCTCAGCGCCACCACGCGGCCCTCCAGCGGCGCAGGTGCAATGGCCTCGGTGTGGGTGGTCAGCGGTAATTCGGCGCTGAAGCAGCTGCCCAGGCCTGGTTCGGAGCGGATGTGCAGGTGGCCCTGCATGGCTTTGCACAGGTTGCGGGTCAGTGCCAGGCCCAGGCCAGTGCCGCCATATTGGCGGGTAATGCCGGCGCCGGCCTGTGTGAACGGCTGGAAGATGCGTGCCTGCGCATCTTCGGCAATGCCAATGCCGGTGTCGCGTACTTCCAGGCGCACGCCGCCGACGATGGTGGTCAGGCACACGTCGACGCGGCCGAATCGGGTGAACTTGAGGGCATTGGACAGCAAATTGCTCACTACCTGGCGTACCCGGGTGGGGTCGCCCAATACCGAACTTGGGAAGTCACTGGCGATCAGGCAGGTCAGCTCGACGTTTTGCGCGGCGTTCTGCGATAAAAGGTTGGCGGTGTCCTCCACCATCGCGCCCAGGTCGAAGGGGATGCGTTCGAGTTCAAGCTGGCCCGCATCGAACTTGGACAGGTCGAGAATATCGTTGAGCAGTTCCACCAGCACCTTGCCCGAGTCGTGGGCGATCGACAGCTGCTGGCGCTGCTCACTCTCCAGCGGGCTGTCCAGGGCCAGGGCGATCATGCCGAGCATGCCATTGAGAGGGGTGCGGATTTCGTGGCTCATGTTGGCCAGGAAGGCTGCACGGGCCTGGGCCATGTCCAGGGCGCGCTGGCGGGCTTGCACCAGCTCCTGATTGGACTGGCTGAGGCGGCCGTTGCTGGCCTTGAGCTCTTCGGTGCGGGCCGAAACGATGTCTTCCAGCTCATTGAGGTACTGGGTCAGGCGGTTTTCGGCCGTGCGCCGTTGCTGGATCTCGGTGGCCATGCTGACCAACTGTTGGTTGGCGACCTTGACCAGCACGCCGATTTCATCGAGTTCGTGGCCCGGGGGGCAATCAAGGCGGGTTTGCCCGGGGTGGCGGGGGTCGCGGCCGCTGAGTGCGCCGATCACCTTGACCAAAGGTTTGGTCAGCATCATGTAGAACAGAGCCAGGAGGATGCCGGTGAGGACCAGGCTGCGGGCAAAGCCGTTGAGTAGCGTGACCCCGGCGCGGTCCAGGAAGCGGCTACCGAAGGCGAAGGTGTCGACGTCCAGGTACAGCGTGCCGAGATACTCTTCGGGCATATGGGTGAGGAACAGGCGCTTTTGGAACTGGCGCTGTTCACCGAACAGAAAATCGCTTACCGGCCGGTAGCTGTCCTGCATCCGGATGCGCTCGACATCGGCCAATACGGTTTCGTTGTTGTCGATCAAGCGCGCGCGGAACACTGCCGGTGACTGCAGCAGGCCCCGGGTCAGCTCGAGCGCCAGTTCCGAGTCGATGTTGTAGGCGATGCGCGAGGCCGGGTTGTGGCTGATTTGCAGCAACGCTTCCACTTCACGGTTGATGGATGCGTCTTCACTGGCATAATCGATGCCGATCTGGATGAGACTGAGCAATGTTCCCAGTATGAAGCCGACCAGGACTGTCAACCGGGCTTGCTTGTATGACAGGCGATTGGTGAACTTTATATCCATGAGTCCCGAGCCGGTTTCACGTCCCTTGCGCTGCGCAAGCATAGCCGATCAGCCAAGGCTGCTGGTGGGCCTGTCGCACATTCAGCTTCAAACTTCACCTGTCTTGCTAGGAGTCGTCATGGACGCCCGCTTGAATGCTTTTCTGGAACGCGCAGAGTCCGTGCTGGCGCGCCTTGAGCCGCTGTTGCCGGCACCGCGTCCGGACATCGACTGGAACACCACGCTGGCCGCCCGCTGGCAGCGCGATGGCCGTACCGGCTACTTGATGCCGCTGCACGTCAGCCTGGACATCCGCCTGACCGACCTGATCGGCGTCGACAAGCAACGTGACCAGCTGGGCCGCAATACCCATCAGTTCATCAACGGCCTGCCGGCCAACCACGCGCTTCTGTGGGGCTCGCGTGGCACGGGCAAATCGTCGCTGGTGCGCGCGCTGCTGGCCGAACATGCAGCAGCCGGCCTGCGTCTGATCGAGATCGAGCGTGACCATCTGGCTGATTTGCCGCGTGTGGTCGAGCAACTGCAGAAACTGCCGCAACGTTTCGTCCTGTTCTGCGATGACCTGTCGTTCGAAGCCGGGGAGGGCGACTACCGGGTACTCAAGAGCGTGCTCGACGGCTCGCTGGAGCAGGCGCCGGACAACGTGCTGTTGTACGCCACCTCCAACCGTCGCCACCTGGTGCCGGAGAAAGAGAGTGACAACGAAAACTGGAAGCGCGTCGACGGCGAACTGCACCCCAGCGAGGCGGTGGAAGACAAGATCGCCTTGTCCGACCGTTTTGGCCTGTGGCTGTCGTTCTACCCGTTCACCCAGGAGCATTTCCTCGATGTGGTCGAGCATTGGATAGGCCAGCTGGCGCGTTCTGCCGGCCTGGCCTGGCAGCGTGACGAAGCACTCGACATCCTCGCCGTGCGCTGGGCCACCGGCCGCGGCAACCGTAATGGCCGTTGTGCCTACCAGTTCGCCCGTTATTGGGTGGGGCTGCAATTGTTGGAGCAGAAATAAATGATCGACCTCAATGCCAGTGGCGCCGGCCTCGACGGCTATGACCTGCTGGCTGCGCAAGTGCAGGCACTGTTCGCCGACGAGCGTGACTTCATTGCCAATGCCGCGCAGTTTTCGGCGTTTTTGTACAACCAGGTGGACGACCTGAACTGGGCCGGGTTCTACCTCAACCGTAATGAAGAGCTGGTGCTTGGCCCGTTCCAGGGCCAGGTGGCCTGTGTGCGCATTCCGTTCAGCCGCGGCGTGTGCGGTGCGGCGGCGGCCACTCGGCAGACCCAGCGTGTGGAAGACGTGCACGCCTTCGCGGGGCATATTGCCTGTGACAGCGCATCCAATAGTGAGTTGGTGATTCCGCTGGTGAAGGAGGGCAGGCTGATTGGTGTGCTGGACCTGGACAGCCCGAAGCTGGCGCGCTTCAGTGAGGCGGACCAGCGGGGGCTGGAGCGGTTGGCGGCGGTCTTCCTGGAGTTGACCGACTGCTAGTCAGCGTTATCAGGGCTGCTGCGCAGCCCATCGCCGGCAAGCTGGCTCCTACAGGAGCTGCACTTTATCTGTGGCTTGCCGGCGTTGCTCACATCAATCGTAAATGACCCGCTTTTTCCAGGTTTCTTCCTGGTCTGTCTTGAGCCCCTGGGTCAGTGCGTTTTCGTCATTCTCGGCCGGCTCCATCTGGTCCAGCACCTGAGCATTGGCCCGGGCCAGCAGTTTCTCCAGGTAGGTCAGCTGCTCTTCATAAACCTTGGGTTCAGGCTGTTTGCGCAAATACTGTACACCGCGCTCGAACGCTAGGCGCGCCTGGCCTGGCTGCTCTTGCTGCAAAGCCTGTTGGCCCAGGTTGTTGAAGAACTCGATGTGCAGCAGCACCAGCAGGTGGCGAATCTCCTTCACCCAGTGCTTGCCCTCGATCGTTTGCAGGACGTTCTCCTGGGTGGCCTTGACGATCTGCGTGTGCAACGCCTCCAGCAAGAAGCGCACATCCTTGGCCTTGGCCTCGGTGTGGATCGGGCTGGGCGGGTTGTTCACCGGGATTCGCTCGCCTTGGGCAACCAGGCCTTCCAGTTCTGCGATGCGTGCTTTGAGTTCGGCATTGTTCTTGTCCAGCGCCAGTTGCCGCTGATTGAGGTTGAGCTCCAAGCGCGTGAGCAACAGCTTGAGCGCCGGGGTCATGAACTGGCCGGGGAAGGTCTCGGTGATTTCGCCACAGCGGCGTACGCGGTCGGCGAGTTCGATCTTCAGCCGCGCGCGCTCCAGTTTGCTGTTTTCGACCACGTTGTTGAGGTAGCCGATCACGATCAGCAACGCGATACCCGCAACGATGAGCAGTGTGATCAGAAGTGGTGTCACCGTTTACGCCTCATCAGGAAGTTTTACATTGTGAGTGTAGCGAACAGGCCAGCCAGGGCGCCACGTGACTCTGTGTCGGCTCGTCGCCGGATTTCTCCAGTGATGGCACTTTGCGTTCAGCCCGCCAGAAAATCAACGCCAATCCTTGGGCACGCCTTTCTAGCACCCTATATAGAGAGCGAAGTCATTGATTTAAATAAATTTCTAGAAAAGGGTTGACGACCTTTCAAGGCATCCATAGAATGCGCGCCACTTGCAGCGTAAAGCACACAGCTAAACGCAGCAGGGAGTGAAAGCAGGCAGTAATGCTTGTAGCGTGTCCCCTTCGTCTAGTGGCCTAGGACACCGCCCTTTCACGGCGGTAACAGGGGTTCGAGTCCCCTAGGGGACGCCA
>NZ_CDRVFO010000035.1:0-11548 GCF_977070485.1 Lelliottia jeotgali | reverse complement strand
CCATGTGAGAGTAGGTCATCGTCAAGATTCATTTCGCAAAACCCCTATCTGCGTAAGCAGGTAGGGGTTTTGTCTTTAAGTAGGAACTACAGAGATTCGCGGGTACGTCCACAGGACGGGCCGGCACACAGAATTTCTTGACGACCATAGAGCATTGGAACCACCTGATCCCATCCCGAACTCAGCAGTGAAACGATGCATCGCCGATGGTAGTGTGGGGTTTCCCCATGTGAGAGTAGGTCATCGTCAAGATTCAAATCCAAAGCCCCTGTCTGCACTGCAGACAGGGGCTTTGTCTTTTCCGGGTTATGGCATTGGCTGGACTGCCTGCTTGTCCAGGTAATTCCTGATAACCCGCGCACCATTGTTCAGATGCTGCTCCAGCACCCTCACTGCCTCGTCGACCAGCTTGTCACTGGCTGCATCCGCCAGTGCGTTGTGATCGTCCTGGGTCAGCTTGCCCAAGCCCATCGACGATAGATGAAAGCGCAGGAAGCGCTCTTCCTCGTTGAGCTCGTCCTCGATCAGGCGCAGTAGCTTCTGGTTCTGAGCCTTGCCGTACAGGGCCATGTGGAACAGCCGATTGAGGCGGCCGATTTCGGCGTGGCGCGTCTCGTTTTCCAGTTGCCGGATGTAACCACGTGCACGGGCGATATCATCGGCATCGAGCAGGGGAATGGATTGGCGCAGGGCCTCGGACTCGAGCAAAACCCGCAACGCATAAGTGTCGACTGCATCTTCACCAATCAAAGGCGCCACAACCGCGCCCTTGTGCATTTCCACCTTGAGCAGTGATTGCGCTTCCAGCTGGCGCAGCGCCTCACGCACAGGCATGCGGCTGACGCCATACAAGGTCGCCAGCTCTTGTTGGCGCACGGCGGTACCGGGCGGCAGGCGGCCATCGAGTATGGCGCTGCGCAAGCGTTCTTCGATCACGCCACGGGCCAGGTTCGCCGGTAGCTGTTCGCTCGCCAGCACATTGCTCAGTTTGATTTTCTCGGCCACGCGGAGTCTGCCTCGACGACTAAAGTTGGATCCAATGACACTAGTAACAGGCAAGGGGGCTTGTCAAACCAGCTCCCCGCAATGGGGGCGGGCGAAACACGGCCTAGAGATATGGTGGATGAAGACGACTGGCAAAGGAAGCGGCACATACAAAGCATTAACTGGAAAGTCTTGGCTCCCCGACCACCGGCGGCATGATTGCAGGATGCCATTGTTTTTTATGCTGACAGACCTCACCATCGCTGCTTTCGACTGGTCTGAACAGGTCTTCGCAGTGGCGATACCCTGGGTAATCAAAACCGCCGCGCGATGTGTCGGCCTCGCCATTTTGCTGGGCAGCTTGCTGCTGGGCGGTTTGCATGCGGATTGGGATTTTTCCCAGATCAGTCGCAAGTCACAGACCCTGTATGGCCCACTCGGTGCCGGCAAGGGCCGCATCGATGCCTGGCAAGCCATGATGGCCACGCAAAACCAAGGCTCCGAGCTACAACGCTTGCAGGCAGCCAACCTGTTTTTCAACCAGCAATTGCGCTATGTCGAAGACATCGACTTGTGGCGTGAAGTCGACTATTGGGCCACGCCCATCCAGGCCTTGATCAAGGGCGCTGGTGATTGCGAGGACTACGCCATCGCCAAGTATTTCAGCCTGCGCCGCATGGGTATCCCAAGTGAAAAGCTACGCATCACCTACGTCAAGGCCTTGCGCCAGAACCGCGCGCATATGGTGCTGACCTATTATTCAAGCCCACAAGCCCAGCCGTTGGTACTCGATAGCCTGATGGACGCCATCAAGCCCGCCAGCCAGCGTACTGACCTCTTGCCGGTCTACGCCTTCAATGGTGAAGGCCTCTGGTTGACCGGTGCTGCGGGTAACAAGAAAGTCGGTGACACCAAGCGTTTGTCACGCTGGCAGGACTTGTTAAAGAAAATGCAGGCCGAAGGGTTCCCGGCCGAACCGGTTTACTGAAGGAGCACAGATGTCACTGTTCAAACAATTGCTGTTGGCCATTTGCCTGTTCCTGGTAGTCGCGTTCAGCGGCAGCTTCATGGTCAGCCTGGAGAGTTCACGCAGTCAGTACGTAAACCAGCTGCGCTCACATGCTCAGGACGCTGCCACGGCGCTGGCGCTTTCTTTGACGCCGAACATCGATGACCCGGCCATGGTAGAGCTCATGGTCAGTTCGATATTTGACAGTGGCTATTATTCGAGCATCAAGGTCGTCGACCTGGCCTCGAATGCGGTGCTGGTGGAGCGTCACGCGGAGCCAGATCCTGGTGGTGTTCCTGCCTGGTTCATCCACCTGATAGGCCTCGAAGCTGCCGGCGGTGATGCCATCGTCAGCCGAGGTTGGCAACAAGCTGCGCGTGTCGAAGTCATTAGCCACCCGATGTTCGCCATCTCCAAACTCTGGCAGAGCGCCTTGGGCAGCCTGGGCTGGCTGCTGCTCTGCGGTGCAGCGAGCGCGGTACTCGGAGCCTTACTGTTACGTCGTCAATTGCGGCCGCTGGACTACATGGTCGAGCAGTCCCACGCCATCGCCCGCCGCGAGTTCCTCAGCCTGCCTGAGCTGCCGCGCACGCCCGAGTTGCGCCGTGTGGTGCAAGCCATGAACCAGATGGTGGAGAAGCTCAAGGCCCTGTTCAACGAGCAGGCCGAGCGCAGCGAGCGGCTACGTACCGAATCGTATCAGGACAGCCTGACCGGGTTGTCCAATCGCCGTTACTTTGAAATGCAGCTCAATACCCGAGTCAGCAACCTTGAAGAAGCGAGGGCGGGTTACCTACTGTTGCTGCGTGTTCAGGACCTCACAGGGCTTAACGCCCGCTTGGGCGGCCAACGCACCGACCAGCTGTTGCAGGCGGTCGGCGTACAGCTGCAGCGTACCTGTGCCAAGTTCCCGGAGACCAAAGACCTGATTTCCCGCAGCCGTGGCGGTGAGTTCGCTGTGCTCGCCCCAGGCATGGTGCACGAAGAGGCGGTGCAGCTCGCCCAGGCCTTGGAGGCTACACTGCAGAGCCTGCACGAGACCGGTGCCACCGATGTCGACCCGGTAGCCTGTATTGGCCTTGCACCGTTCAGCCCCGGCGACGCGCCGCAAGCGCTTTTGAAACTTGCCGATGAGGCCCTGGCCCGCGCTGAAAATCAGCCGACACCCGGCTGGGTTTGTCTTGAGCAGGGGGCCGCGGCCGTTGCCGGCGATAGCCATCACGCCTGGCACACGCGGCTTGAGCAAGCCTTCGTCAAAGGTCAGTTCGAACTGTTCTTCCAACCGGTTGTGGAATGCAAAGACGTGCAGCGCGTGCTGCACTACAAAGTCATTTCACGGCTGCACGATGATGAAGGCGAGGCAGTGCCGGCTGGCCGCTTTCTGCCGTGGCTGGAGCGCTTTGGCTGGATGACGCGGCTGGATGTGCTGGTGCTCGAAAAAGTGCTGGCGCACTTGCGTAGCCATGATCAGGTGCTTGCGCTCAACCTGTCGGCTGCGACCCTGGCCGACCCCAACGCTCTGCAGCGGGTATACGATTTGCTTGGCCAATACACCGCACTGGGGCCACGCTTGGTCTTGGAAATCGGCGAAGAGCAATTGCCTGCGCAAGCCGTGCTCGAGCAGTTGACTCGACGCTTGCACGGGCTTGGTTTCGGGCTGGCGCTGCAGCGTTTTGGTGGCCGCTTCAGCATGATCGGTAACCTGGCGCACTTGGGCCTGGCGTACCTGAAGATCGACGGGAGCTACATCCGCAATATTGACCATGAGCAACACAAGCGTTTGTTCATCGAAGCAATTCAGCGGGCAGCGCACAGTATTGATCTGCCGTTGATTGCCGAGCGGGTCGAAACGGAAGGAGAGCGACAGGTGCTACTGGAAATGGAGGTGAAAGGTATTCAGGGGCAGTTGGTGGGCGAGCCTGCCCCGTGGCGCTGATTTCGGCCTGACAGAGCAGGTGCAGCACCCTTCCTCAGGGTGGTTGCACCTGTGACAGTCAGCGTTCGCGCAGGGCTTCAGCACGGGCCTTCATGATGGGTTTTAGCAGGTAGCTCATGATGGTCTTCTTGCCCGTCATGATATCCACCGTTGCTACCATTCCTGGGATGATCAGCAACGGTTTCTCGTCCGTACCCAAGTGGCTTTTCTCCGTGCGCAGCTTGATCAGGTAGTACGTGGTCTTTTTGTCTTCATCGGTGATGGTGTCGGCACCGATCTGCTCCAGCGTGGCCTTCAAACCGCCGTATATGGTGTAGTCGTAGGCAGTGAACTTGACTGTCGCTTCCTGGCCCGGGTGCAGAAACGCGATGTCCTTGGGCAGGATCTTGGCCTCCACTACAAGGCTATCATCCAGTGGCACGATCTCTACGATATCACTGCCTGGCTGGATCACGCCTCCGACAGTGTTGACCAGCAACTGCTTGACGATGCCACGTACCGGCGAGCTGACCATCGTACGGTTGACCCGGTCATCCAGCGCCTTGCCCGTGGCGGTGGCCTTGTTCAACTCGGTACGTGCCTCGTTGAGCTGGGTCAGCGCCTCGCTGCGGAACTTGCCGCGGGTTTCTTCAATCTTGCTCTGCACTTCCTTGATAGCCGCTTCGGCGCGGGGAATGGCGAGCGCGGTGGAGTCCATCTGCCCGCGGTTCTCTACTTCTGCGCGGCGCAGGCGTAGCACTTCCACCTGGGAAATAGCGCCTTGGGCCACCAGTGGCTCGGACATGGCAATTTCCTGACGCAGCAACTGCAGGCTGTTGGCGTACTGTGCTCGCTTGGAGGTGAACTCGCGCAGTTCCTGCTGTTTTTGCACAAGTTGCTGTTCCAAGCCGCTGATCTCATCATGCAGTTGTTGGCGCCGGCTCTGATACAGCGACTGCTCGCTGGCGGCCTGGCTCGGTGCGGCCTTGCGCAGCTCTTCGTCGATCTGCAGCGGCTTGTCGTCCACTTCGGCGCTCAGGCGCTGCACTCGCAGCGCCATCGCCAGACGATCGGCTTCGGTTTCACCAACGTTGGATGCGAAGCGTGTTTCGTCCAGCCGCAGCAATGGCTCCCCGACTTCGACGATCTGCCCTTCCTTGGCATAGATCTGCGCGACGATGCCGCCTTCCAGGTTCTGAATTTTCTGCACTTTGGAGGATGGAATGGCCTTGCCTTCACCGCGGGTAACTTCATCGATGGGGGCCACGCTGGCCCAGATGATCATGACCAGGAAGAACGCGATGATGCCCCAGATAGTCAGGCGCACGATGCGTGGCGCGTCTTCGATCAGCGCTTTGTTGACCTCTGGCAGCGGTTGCCCGGCAAGGGATTCCGAGCCCTTGAAGTAACGGCGCAGGCTGTCCTTGAAACGCCCCATATCCAGCTTATGCAACACTGATCTGCCCCTTTTTAAGCGCATCCATGACGGCGGCTTTCGGGCCATCCGCAACAATCTGTCCTCGATCGATGACGATCAACCGGTCCACCAGCGACAGCAAGGACGCCCGGTGGGTCACCAGCAAAACGGTCTTGCCTTCGATGACAGCAGCCAGGCGCTGTTTGAGGCGTTCTTCCCCCGTGTTGTCCATGGCACTGGTGGGTTCGTCCAACAGCAGGATCTGCGGGTTGAGCAGCAGCGCCCGAGCCAGGGCAACGTTCTGCCGCTGCCCTCCGGAAAGGTTCTGGCCGCGTTCGCCGACCTGCAGTTCGTAACCGTCGGGATGAAGGCGAGCGAATTCATGCACGCCGGCCAGCTCGGCGGCTTGCAGGATCAATTCGTCTTCAATGTAGCGGGCACCGCTGACAAGATTGTCGCGCAAAGTGCCTGCCAGCAACTGAATGTCTTGCGGGACATAGCCGATGTTATGGCGCAACTCACTGACGTCGATCTGGCGGATATCAACGCCATCGACCAGCAAGGAGCCATTGTCTGCCTCGTACAGGCCGACGATGAGCTTGGCCAGCGAGCTTTTGCCCGAGCCGCTGCGGCCGATGATGCCGACCTTCTCGCCCGGGCGGATATTCAGGTTGATGCCTTTGAGCGCCAGGTTCTGCTGATTGGGGTAGGTGAAATCTACACCCCGGAATTCGACCGCGCCCTGCAGCACCTGACGGCTCAGAGGGCGTTCTTCGAAATTGCGCTCCTGCGGTAGCTCCATCATCTGGTCGGTGGCCACCATGGTCACCTTGGCCTGCTGGTAGCGGGCCAGCAAACCATTGAGCGAGCTCAACGGGCCTAGCGCTCGACCGCTGAGCATGTAGCAGGCGACCAGACCGCCCATGCTCAGGTTGCCGTCGATGATCAGGTAAACGCCGACGCAGATCATCGCCACCCCCGCCAGCTGCTGGATGAGCAAGGTGATGTTCATGGCCAGGCTCGACAGCACTTTGACGCGCAGCTCGAGGCGGCTGAGGGTGCCAAGGGTCTGCTCCCACATGTACTGGCGTTCGCTCTCGGCGTTGTTGACCTTGACTGCGTCCAGGCCGGCCAGCGTTTCGATCAGGCTGGACTGGCGCTCCGATGCCAGCGCCATGGTGCGCTCCATGGTCGCCATCAACGGCTTCTGCAGCGCATAGCCGATGCCCAAAGCCAGCGGGAACGCAAGGATCGGGATCCATACCAGATGCCCGCCGATGATAGCGATGACAAGAAGGATCAGCAGGGTGAACGGCAGATCGATCAGGGTGGTCAGTGTGAGCGAAGCGAGGAAGTCGCGCAGGCCTTGGAATTCGTGGATGTTCTGGGCAAAGCTACCGACCCGGGCAGGGCGATATTTCATCGACATGCCGACGATCCGCTCGAACAGCGTGGCTGAAATGATCAAGTCGGTCTTCTTGCCTGCAAGGTCCAGGCAGAGGCCGCGCAGGCCTTTGAGAATGAGGTCGAATATGTAGGCGAAGCCGATGCCTGCCGCCAGCACCCATAACGTCGACGTGGCCTGGTTGGGAACCACGCGGTCGTACACATTCATCACGAACAAAGGCGCAGCCAGTGCAATCAGGTTGATCACCAAGCTGGCAGCAATGGCGTCGATGTACAGCCATTTGCTGCGCATCAGCGTGTCGCGGAACCAGGAGCGGGCGCGCGGGATGAGGTTGCCGTGGTTCACATCGAACTTATGCTGCGGCTGGGCGAAGAACACTTTGCCGCTGTAGTCGCCCTGCAGCGCCTCGCGGCTCACCAGCACCTCACCGCCGTCGCTTTCACTGAGCAGCAGGCGAGCGGTGTCTTCGTTTTCCCAGCCCACCAGCACGGCGCTTCGGCCTTCATTGAGCAGCAGCATGGCCGGCATGGCGATGCTCGGGATCTGCTCCAGTTTGCGCTGAAGTACGCGCCCTTGCAGCCCGGCACGGGCAGCCGCGCGAGGCAGCAGATCGGGGCTCAGGCGCTGGGCCGGCAAGGGCAGGCCGGTAGTCAGCATGGCCCTGCTTGCGGGCTTCTGGTGCAGAACACACAGGGTCAGCAGACTATCCAGCAACGGGTCATCGTGCTGACTGCGTGGATCGTGGCTGAGTTGCACTCGACTGACTTCGGATTCCACGCGGCGCTCTCTTCATCCTTGCGGGTAGATGGTGCGGGTGCGCCTCAGTTCATGCCTGGCAGGTTCACTCGCGGTTTCACATCATTCTGCACAACGGTGGCCATCGGTGCTACGACACCCTGGCTCTTGAGCAGTTGGCCAATGGTCGCCTTGATTCGGTATTGAGTAAACAATTGTATGTTCTTCACCTCAACCAGACGGCGCTGAGCAGTGAAGGTTTCATTTTCACTGTCGAGCAAGTCGAGCAGTGTGCGTTCGCCGAGGCTGAACTGCTGCTGGTAAGCGCTGCGTACCCGGTTGCTGTGATCGACGTATTGCTGGGCAATAGGCAACTGGGCGTTGGCGTTCTCTTGCGCATTCCATGCCAGGCCCAGTTCTTCGTTGAGCTGGCGCAGGGCGTTATTGCGAATATCCAGCGCCTGGTTGGCCAAGTATGACTTGGACTCCAGGTCAGCCTTGTTGCTGCCGCCGGCGTACAGGTTGAAGTTCATGCGCAGCATGGCCTGCCACTCATTGTTGTGGCCGACAGTGCCGTCGATGTTGTTATCGGCCGTTCTTCCGAGTTCTGCATCGAACCGCGGATAGAAGCTCGACTTCGCAGCGTCGTACTGTTTCTCTGCCGCGGTGATGTCCGACTCTGCCGAGCGCAGTACTGGGCTGCTCTCTACCATCTGCGCGCGCGCCTCATCCAGAGTTGCCGGCAGCAGGTCGATGAAAGGCGCCGGGGCGCTCAGTTCATCCGGCATCTGGCCTACCACGCTTAGGAAGTTGGTGTTGGCATCGGCGAGGTTGGTCTGCTCGGTTATCAAATTATTGCGCGCTTGAGCCAGACGGGCTTCGGCCTGATCAAGGTCAGCCAGGCGGCCAACACCACGGCTGGTACGCAGTTTGATCTGGTCGAGGATACGTTCGTGGTTGCGCAGGTTTTCCTCGGCGAGGCGGACCATTTCGCGGCGCGACAGCACGTCCAGGTAAACCTGGGCCACGTCAAGCGCGGTACGCTCCGAGGTGTCCATCAGCGAGTAGGCGCGGGCATTGACGGTGGCTTGTTGACGGCCTACTTCGCTAGAAGTGGCAAAACCGTCAAAAACCATTTGGCGAAGACGGATTGCTGACTCACCGCGATTGAGGCTTTCCCAGCGGTTGCCGGTGCTCGGGCTGTCAGTCCCCTCTCGTCCATAACCAGCGGTCACATCTACCCGCGGCAAATAGCCGCCCTTGGCCGCACGCAGCTGGTAATCGGCCGCCGCCCGGGCGTTGACACCCGCCTGGATCTCCGGGTGCACCTCAAGGGCTTTCTGCATGGCTTCGGGCAAGGTTTGTGCTTGTAGGAAAGTGGCGGCAAAGGCGAATGGAAGAGCGGTAAACAGTGACGCACGCATTTTTACTGATCCCCGAGGGCGCTGTTGTCCTGAATCACGGTCGAAGCGGTTCAGGTCTGGAAAATGACAACCTGATTTGACCGATGAGCAGCTTCCGACGGGGCACTGGTATTAGTACTAAAGGAAGGGATAGCAACCGTTCAAATATCAATGTGACATTACATTGCCGATTGTTTAGGATGGCGACCATAAGGTCAATAGTTTGGCATAAAGTTAATAGCCGGCAGTTATAGACGATAATTTGACGTCAAGTATGCCGGAAACAGTATCGACACACTTCCGTCTGCAGTGGCTCGTGAGCGCTGCTCGGAGCATGGAAGTAGATCACATCGGGTAACCCGGAGAGTCCAATGAGCAGCGTTGTAGCCATCGTCAAAAGTATTGTTGGCCAAGTCATCGCAGTATCCCCAGAAGGCATCCGGCGTGTACTCATTGAAGGTGATCGCCTGTTGGCCGGTGAAGAAGTCCTCACCGGCCCGGGCGGCGCCGTCACCCTCGAACTGGCCGATGGTCGTTTGCTCGATCTGGGCCGTGATACCCAATGGAGCGCTGACGCACCCGACAGCAGTACCGACTTGGGTCAGGCTATCGCGCAGGCCGCACCGTCGGTGGAAGAGCTGCAGCAAGCGATCGCCGCGGGCGTGGACCCTACCACCGAACTGGAGGCTCCGGCAGCAGGTCCTGCAGCGGCAGGTGGTGGCACGGTTGG
This sequence comes from Lelliottia jeotgali, assembly GCF_977070485.1. NCBI lineage: Bacteria > Pseudomonadati > Pseudomonadota > Gammaproteobacteria > Enterobacterales > Enterobacteriaceae > Lelliottia > Lelliottia jeotgali. The sequence continues at coordinate 1,947 of NZ_CDRVFO010000035.1, read as the reverse complement.
CGGTGGCCACAGTTTTGTCCTGTTGGAAGAAACAGCAGGCTCGGTGGACCCGACCATCGGCTTCCCGACTGATCCTCTGAGCTTCGCCGCCGACCTTGATGACGAGGAGGTTGGCGGGCTGGATACCGATGCCAACGACACCACCGCCGATACTCCGACAACGGTCACCACTGGGCTGACCCTCACCGCCACCCCTTCGATCTCCGAAGCGGGTGGCGTTATCGTTTATACCGCGACGGTCGGCCAGGCACCTACTTCCAACCTGACCGTAACACTGTCGAATGGGGCAGTGATCGTCATTCAGGCGGGCCAGACCAGCGGCACCGTGAACGTTACAATTCCGGCTAACGATACCCCATACGTCGATGGCGGCCAGATCTCCACCACCGTGACGGGAACCAGTGGCGGTACTGGCATCACCGTGACCTTGCCGCAGGCGCCTGCGGTGACTCAGGTTACCGATACAGTAGACAACACGACTGCGACCCTTACCGCTTCGCCAAGCGTCACCGAAGGTGGCGTGATCACTTACACCGTAACCCTGAGCAACCCCGCCCAGACCCCGGTGACCGTGACGCTGTCGAACGGCCAGACTATTACCGTTGGCGCGGGCAATACCACGGCCAGTGTGGACTTCCAGACGCCGGCCAATGATGTTTACAACAATGGCTCGACAGTCACCGCCACCATCACTGGCGCCACCGGGGGCAATTTTGAGCAGTTGTCGATCAACCCCCAGAGCGCTGTAACTACTATCAGCGACAGCATTGACACGTCGACCGTCACCCTTGCAGCCACCCCAAGCGTGGTTGAGGGGGGGACCGTGGTGTACACCGCGTCGGTCAGTGCTCCGGTCACAGGCAGCCCACTGGTAGTCACCCTGGCCAACGGCCAGAGCATCACCATCGGCATCGGTGAGTCGTCCGGTTCGGTCAACTTCACCGCGCCGAACAACGTCTACAACACCAATACCGCACTCACCAACAGCATCACCAAGGTCGAGGGCGGTAACTACGAACAGCTCGACACCGCCGGTACTCCAACTACGACGGTCACCGACAGCCCGGCTACCCAGGCCACCACCAACCTGGTGCTGAGCGCGACTGGGGACGTGGCCGAAGGCGGTCAGATCGTTTACACCGCGACCCTGAGCAACCCAGCAGGTACGGCGATGACCGTCACCCTGAGCAATGGTGCGACCATCAATATCGCGGCCGGCCAGACCTCCGGTACGGTCTCTGTTCCGGCCCCGGCCGATGACGTCTACAAGGACGCCGGCCAGGTCAAAGCCACCATCACCGGTACCACCGGTGGTGATTTCGAGCAGCTGGCGGTTAGTCCGGCTGAAGCCGTGACCAATGTCAGCGACACCCTCGACACGTCGACCGTCACGTTGACCGCCACCCCAAGCGCGGTCGAGGGCGGTACCGTGGTGTACACCGCGTCCGTGTCGGCGCCGGTTACCGGTAGCCCATTGATCGTCACCCTGGCCAACGGCCAGAGCATCACCATCGGCGTCGGCGAGTCCTCCGGTTCGGTCGACTTCGTTGCGCCCAATAACGTCTACAACACCAATACCCCGCTGACCAACAGCATCACCAAGGTTGAAGGCGGTAACTACGAACAGCTCGACACCGCCGGGACTCCGACCACTACGGTTACCGACAGCCCGGCTACCCAGGCGACGACCAACCTGGTGCTGAGCGCCACTGGCGATGTCGCCGAAGGCGGTCAGATCGTTTACACCGCGACATTGAGCAACCCAGCCGGCACGGCGATGACCGTGACCCTGAGCAACGGCGCGACCATCAACATCGCGGCCGGCCAAACCTCTGGCCAAGTGACCGTCGCCGCCCCGGCGGATGACGTTTACAAAGACGCCGGCCAGGTCAAAGCGACCATCACCGGCACCACCGGTGGTGACTTCGAGAACCTCGCGATCAATCC
>NZ_CDRVFO010000034.1:0-15299 GCF_977070485.1 Lelliottia jeotgali | reverse complement strand
ATGTGAGAGTAGGTCATCGTCAAGATTCATTTCGCAAAACCCCTATCTGCGCGAGCAGGTAGGGGTTTTGTCTTTCCAGCTCCGTTTCCCGAAAGTCGGCTCCCACATTTCGAGCTGTATCACTAGAATAGAGCCGACGTACCTATTCAGAACCTCGAGATGCCCAACCCAGTCGAAATCCAAGCGCTAGAGCAGTTGCCGCTGGACGAGCTGGTCGCGTGCCATGAATGCGACCTGCTGATGCGCAAACCCCAACTGCAAAACGATGAAAAGGCCCAGTGCCCCCGCTGTGGTTATGAGCTATACGCTCACCGGCACAATGTGGTCAATCGCAGCCTGGCACTGGTGCTGACCGCGCTGCTGCTCTTCGTGCCTGCCAACTTCCTGCCGATCATGCAGCTGCACCTGCTTGGCCAGACTTCAGACGATACGGTGTGGAGTGGCGTGCTGGGCTTGTACAACTCCGAAATGCGCGGCGTCGCTGTCGTGGTGTTCCTGTGCAGCATGGCGGTTCCGTTTCTCAAGCTGATGTGCCAGCTCATGGTGCTATTGAGCATCCGACTGAACGTTGGGCGTAGCTATGGGCTGCTGTTCTATCGCATTTATCACCATTTGCGTGACTGGGGCATGCTCGAGGTCTACTTCATGGGCGTACTGGTCGCAATCGTGAAACTGGTCGACCTTGCCGAGCTGACTGTAGGGCTAGGGTTGTTTTGCTTCATAAGCCTGTTGCTGATTCAGGTTTGGCTTGAAGTGGTGATGTCTCCACACCAGATCTGGAGTGCGCTGTCTGGGGAGGATCTGCATGCGGGCGATTGATGCGGGCATTGTGGTCTGCAATGAGTGTCATGAACTGAATCGACAGGATTCCGAGAGCAAGTCGCAGACCTGCACGCGCTGTGGCGCGGTGGTGCATGCGCGTCGGCCCAACAGTATCATCCGCACCTGGGCGCTGCTCATCGCTGCCTCGATCCTCTACATACCTGCCAACGTGCTGCCGATCATGACGGTCAGTACATTGGGGCAGGGCAGTCCGGACACGATCATGTCCGGCGTCATTACCCTGCTCAAGCATGGCATGGTGCCCATTGCTGCAGTGGTGTTCATTGCCAGTATTCTGGTGCCCACCTTCAAGCTGGTGGGCATCGGTTTGTTGTTGTATTCGGTGCAGCGCCGCCAACCCTTGTCAGCGCGGCAACGCATTTTGATGTATCGGTTCATCGAGTTCATAGGACGCTGGTCCATGCTGGACATCTTCGTCATCGCCATCTTGGTGGCGGTGGTGAATTTCGGCCGTATCGCCAGTGTCGAAGCCAACCTGGGCGCTGTCGCCTTCGCTACTGTGGTGATTCTCACGATGCTCGCTGCTTTAACTTTCGATCCCCGACTGATTTGGGATAACACGGAGTCGGATGACGACCATGAGTGACATGCCAACGGCTAAAACCCGGCCCGCCTCCAACTGGTCGGCCATCTGGATTCTGCCGCTGATCGCTTTGATGATTGGAGGGTGGCTGGCCTGGCAGGCCTATCGTGATGCGGGGGTGGAAATCGAGGTTCGCTTCGAGAGCGGTGAGGGTATCGTCGCCAACAAAACCGAAGTCATCTACAAAGGCATGCCCGTGGGCAAGGTAAAAAGCCTGGTGCTCGATGCCGAGGGCGAAAACCAAGGTGTCATTGCTACCATCGAGATGAACAAAGACGCAGAGCCTCACCTGACCAAGGGCACACGATTCTGGCTGGTCAAGCCAAGTGTCACGCTGGCGGGTATCTCGGGTCTCGAGACATTGGTGTCAGGTAACTACATTGCCGTCAGCCCTGGCGAAGGTGAGCGAACCAAGCGCTTCAAGGCATTGAAGGTGGCGCCACCGCTTTCGGACAGCGAACCGGGCTTGCACCTTACGCTCAAAGCCGATCGCTTGGGCTCGCTCAACCGCGATAGCCCTGTGTTCTACAAGCAGATCCAGGTTGGCCGGGTAAAGAGCTATCGCCTTTCCGAGGACCAGAGCACGGTTGAGGTCAAAGTGTTCATCGAGCCGGCTTATGCCAGCCTGGTGCGCAAACACACGCGCTTCTGGAATGCCAGCGGCATCAGCATCGATGCCGGGCTGTCCGGGGTAAAAGTGCGCAGCGAATCTCTCTCCAGCATCGTTGCCGGTGGCATAGCCTTTGCCACACCTGAATACCGCAAGGACAGCCCGCCCACCGACCCGAGCCTGCCATTTCGCTTGTACGAAGACTTCGATGCCGCCCAGGCAGGTATCCGTGTGAAGGTCAAGCTGAGCGACTATGAGGGCCTGCAGGCAGGGCGCACCCCGGTCATGTACAAAGGCATTCAAGTCGGTTCGCTCAAAGCCCTGAAGATGGAAAACAACCTCGGCAGCGCGATGGCTGAGCTGACCCTGGACCCCCTGACCGAAGACTATCTGGTCGATGGCACGCAGTTCTGGGTGGTCAAACCTTCCATTTCACTGGCGGGTATCACAGGCCTGGAGGCCTTGGTGAAGGGTAACTACATTGCCATCCGCCCGGGCGAGAAGGGGGCCACGCCGCAGCGCGAGTTCGAAGCAAGGGCCAAGGCACCGCCGCTGGACCTCAAGGCGCCTGGCCTGCACATGGTGCTGTTCGCCGACACGCTGGGCTCGTTGGAGGTCGGTAGCCCGGTGATGTATCGCCAGGTCAAGGTTGGTAGCGTGCAGAGCTACCAATTTGCCCGCAACAGCAATCGTATCCTGATCGGTGTGCATATCGAAAAGGAGTACGAGAACCTGGTCAATGGCTCTTCGCGCTTCTGGAACGTCAGCGGCATTACCCTCACCGGTGGCCTGTCGGGCATCAAGATAAAGAGTGAGTCGCTGCAGACCCTGATGGCCGGTGGTATCGCCTTCGACACGCCAACGCCGAACGTAGCCCTCAAGCGCCATATTCCAAGGTTCCGACTGCATGACAGCCAGGAGGCGGTAAACCGTGCCGGCACCCTGATTACCATCCGTGTAGACCGTGCTGATGGCCTCAAGCCGGGAACGCCCATCCGTTTCCGTGGCCTGGATGTTGGCAGTATCGAGAGTGTCGACCTGACCAAAGACCTGCAGGCTGTGTTGCTGCGCGCACGTATCACCGAAGCGGCAGACCGAATCGCCCGTGCAGGGACGCAGTTCTGGGTGGTCAAACCGGCCCTTGGCCTGGTGCGTACCGAAAACCTCGATACCCTGATTGGCGGGCAGTACCTGGAGGTGCAGCCGGCGGTTAAGGACAAAGGCCCGCAGCGTGATTTCATAGCCTTGGCTGACGCACCTGAGGTCACCGGAGTGGAAGTCGGCCTGCCATTGACCCTCAGCGCCCCGCGCAGGGGTTCGATCAAGCCGGGCGTGCCGGTGACCTACCGTGAGGTCGCGGTGGGTAAGGTAACGGGCTTCGAGTTGGGCCAGACGGCAGACCGCGTGCTGATTCACATCCTGATCGAGCCACGCTATGCCGCGCTGGTGCGCGGTGGCAGCCGGTTCTGGAACAGCAGCGGCTTCGGTTTCGACTGGGGCCTGTTCAAAGGCGCCACTGTGCGCACCGAGTCGCTGGAGACCCTCATCGACGGTGGTATTGCATTCGCTACGCCTGATGGCGAGCAGATGGGTAACCCGGCGCGGCCGCAGCAGACCTTTGCCTTGTTCGACAAGCCTGAGGACGCCTGGCTGCAGTGGGCACCGAAGATCCAGATCGCCAAGTAATACAGGGGCCGCTATGCGGCCCTATCGCTTCTGTGGGGCCCGGCTTGCCGGCGATGAGGCCGTAACTGGCAACAGAAGCATCATCAAATCGCAGGCAATAAAAAACCGACCCTAGGGTCGGTTTTTCGACAAGCGTCGCTTAGGCAGCTGCAGCTTCTTTCAGCGCCTTGATGTGGCCATTCAGACGGCCTTTGTGGCGAGCAGCTTTGTTCTTGTGGATGATACCCTTGTCGGCCATACGGTCGATTACAGGTACAGCCAGAACGTAAGCGGCTTGCGCTTTTTCGGCGTCTTTTGCGTCGATGGCTTTGACTACATTCTTGATGTAGGTGCGGACCATGGAACGCAGGCTGGCGTTGTGGCTGCGACGCTTCTCAGCCTGTTTTGCACGTTTCTTGGCGGAAGGTGTGTTGGCCACCGTCGAGCTCCTCGAAAGACTTTAGGTAAATAGCAAACAAAATAGGCCGCGAATCATGCCGATCAGTTGACCGGATGTCAAGGCCACCTGCAGGGTTCCGCCGAGCGGTGTACCAACAGGAGGGAAATATTCCTTTCTGCTGCACGACCTGTAAACTCGGGAATTTTTGGCTCCCCTGCGAAGGCGCGGGAGTATCGCACATTCGGACGCTGTCTGGCAGCGTCCTCTGCCCTTGGCGTGAATCTTTTCGATGAACCTGCTCAAATCCCTGGCTGCAGTCAGCTCCATCACCATGATTTCCCGGGTGCTGGGGTTCGTGCGTGACACCATCCTGGCCCGTGTTTTCGGCGCCGGCATCGCTACCGACGCCTTTTTCATCGCCTTCAAGCTGCCCAACCTGCTGCGGCGGATTTTTGCCGAGGGGGCCTTTTCTCAGGCGTTCGTGCCGATCCTTGCCGAATACAAGACCCAGCAGGGCGAGGAGGCGACGCGCACTTTCATCGCCTATGTCAGCGGCCTGCTGACGCTGGTCCTGGCCCTGGTCACGGTGATTGGCGTGCTTGCGGCACCCTGGGTGGTCTGGGCCACGGCGCCCGGTTTTGCGGACGATGCCGAGAAATACCAGCTGACCACCGACCTGCTGCGGGTGACCTTTCCTTATATATTGCTGATCTCACTGTCATCCCTGGCCGGCGCGATCCTCAATACCTGGAACCGTTTCTCGGTCCCGGCCTTCACTCCGACCCTGCTCAACGTGGCGATGATCATCTTCGCCCTGCTGCTCACACCGTATTTCGACCCGCCCATCATGGCGCTGGCCTGGGGCGTGCTGGCCGGTGGCCTGGCGCAGTTGCTGTACCAGCTGCCGGCACTGAAGAAAATCGGCATGCTTGTGCTACCGCGCCTGAATCTGCGTGACACCGGCGTATGGCGCGTGCTCAAACAGATGCTGCCGGCCATTCTCGGCGTTTCGGTCAGTCAGATTTCGCTGATCATCAACACCATCTTCGCCTCCTTCCTGGTGGCCGGCTCGGTGTCCTGGATGTACTACGCCGACCGTCTGATGGAGTTGCCCTCGGGCGTGCTTGGCGTTGCCCTGGGTACCATCCTGCTGCCGACGCTGGCCAAGACCTACGCCAATAAGGACCGTGAGGAGTATTCGCGGATCCTCGACTGGGGCCTGCGCCTGTGTTTCCTGCTGGTGCTGCCCTGCACACTGGCCCTGGCGATACTCGCCGAGCCGCTGACCGTTGCATTGTTCCAGTACGGCAAGTTCAGCGCCTTCGATGCGGCGATGACCCAGCAGGCACTGATCGCCTATTCGGTAGGCCTGTTGGCGATCATTCTGGTCAAGGTACTGGCACCGGGCTTCTATGCGCAGCAGAATATTCGTACGCCCGTGCGGATCGCGATCTTCACCCTCATCTGCACTCAGCTGTTCAACCTGGCCCTTGTCGGCCCACTGCAGCACGCCGGCCTGGCCTTGGCGATCAGCCTGGGTGCCTGCCTGAATGCGGGCCTGCTGTTCTGGAAGCTGCGCAGCCAGCAACTGTTCCAGCCGCAGCCGGGCTGGACGCTGTTCCTGCTCAAGCTGGTGCTGGCAGTAGCGCTGATGGTGGCCGTACTGCTGGTGGGCATGCACTACCTGCCGGCGTGGGAGCAAGGCAACATGTTCGAGCGTTTCGTGCGCCTCGGGGCGTTGATCGCGGCCGGTATCGTGACCTATTTCGGTTGCCTTTACCTGTGCGGCTTCAGGCCCCGGCATTTCGCCCGCAAGGCCCTGCACTGAGCTGGAAGGCGGGTCAGGCGTCGGTTTTTCGTTTTCCATGCCGCACCCGGGCGCTGCTGCCTGTCACCAGCGCCCGGGTGTGGTTATAATCGGCCACTTTATGAGCAAGAAGCGCGTTATGCAGCTGGTTCGAGGTCTTCACAACCTGCGCCCCGAGCACCGGGGCTGTGTCGCCACCATTGGCAACTTCGACGGGGTTCACCGCGGCCACCAGGCAATCCTGGCGCGTCTGCGCGAGCGCGGCCAGGCGCTTGGTCTGCCTACGTGCGTGGTGATCTTCGAGCCGCAGCCGCGCGAGTACTTCGCTCCGGACACCGCGCCGGCCCGCCTGGCGCGCCTGCGCGACAAGGTCGAGCTGCTGGCGGGCGAAGGAATCGACAGGGTCTTGTGCCTGGCGTTCAACCAGCGCCTGAGCAACCTCAGCGCCGATGAATTCGTCGAGGCGATCCTGGTCGACGGCCTGGGAGTGCGCCACCTTGAAGTGGGCGACGACTTCCGCTTTGGCTGCGACCGCGCTGGCGATTTCACCTTCCTGATCGAAGCCGGCAAGCAGTACGGTTTCACCGTCGAGGCCGCCAACACGGTGATCCAGGACGGCTTGCGGGTCAGCAGCACCGAGGTACGCCAGGCGTTGTCCGAAGGCAACTTCGAGCTCGCCGAGCATTTGCTGGGCCGCCCCTACAGCATTACCGGGCGCGTATTGCACGGGCAGAAGCTGGCCCGCCAGCTCGGCACGCCCACCGCCAACATCCAGCTCAAGCGCCGTCGCGTACCGTTGTCCGGGGTCTACCTGGCCAGCATCGAAATCGACGGCAAGGCCTGGCCGGGTGTCGGCAACATCGGGGTACGCCCCACCGTGGCCGGTGACGGCCGCCCGCACCTCGAGATTCATCTACTGGATTATGCCGGCGATCTGTATGGCCGGCGCCTGACGGTGGAATTCCACCACAAGCTGCGTGAAGAGCAGCGATTCGCCTCCCTGGAGGCGCTGAAGTCGGCGATCGATGCGGATATCGCCGCCGCACGTGCACATTGGCACGCTCAACCGCTAACGAAGAGCCTGAAATGACCGACTACAAAGCCACGCTAAACCTTCCGGACACCGCCTTCCCCATGAAGGCCGGCCTGCCTCAGCGCGAACCGCAGATCCTGCAGCGCTGGGACAGCATTGGCCTGTACCAGAAGCTGCGCGAAATTGGCAAGGATCGTCCGAAGTTCGTCCTGCACGACGGCCCGCCCTATGCCAACGGCAAGATTCACATCGGTCATGCGCTGAACAAGATTCTCAAGGACATGATCGTCCGCTCCAAGACCCTGTCCGGCTTCGACGCGCCTTACGTACCGGGTTGGGACTGCCACGGCCTGCCGATCGAGCACAAGGTCGAAGTCACCCATGGCAAGCACCTGACGGCCGACCGCACCCGTGAGCTGTGCCGCGAGTACGCTGCCGAGCAGATCGAAGGGCAGAAGACCGAGTTCATCCGCCTGGGTGTGCTGGGTGACTGGGACAACCCGTACAAGACCATGAATTTCGCCAACGAGGCCGGTGAAATCCGTGCCCTGGCCGAAATGGTCAAGCAGGGCTTCGTGTTCAAGGGCCTCAAACCTGTGAACTGGTGCTTCGATTGCGGCTCCGCACTCGCAGAAGCCGAGGTCGAGTACGCCGACAAGAAGTCGCAGACCATCGATGTGGCCTTCCCGGTCGCCGACGCCGACAAGCTGGCTGCCGCGTTCGGCCTGCCGGCGCTGGCCAAGCCCGCTGCCATCGTGATCTGGACCACCACCCCGTGGACCATCCCCGCCAACCAGGCGCTGAACATCCACCCGGAGTTCAAGTACGCTCTGGTCGATACCGGCGAGCGTCTGCTGGTGCTGGCCGAAGAACTGGTCGAGTCGTGCCTCAAGCGCTACAACCTGGAAGGCTCGGTCATCGCCACCGCCCAAGGCTCGGCCCTGGAGCTGGTCAATTTCCGTCACCCCTTCTACGACCGCCTGTCGCCTGTCTACTTGGCCGACTACGTCGAGCTGGGCGCAGGTACCGGTGTGGTCCACTCCGCGCCAGCCTACGGTGAAGACGACTTTGTCACCTGCAAGCGCTACGGCATGGTCAACGACGATATCCTCACGCCGGTGCAGAGCAACGGTGTGTACGTCGAGTCGCTGGAGTTCTTTGGCGGCCAGTTCATCTGGAAGGCCAACCCGGCCATCGTCGAAAAGCTGAGCGAAGTCGGTGCGCTGATGCACACCGAGACCATCAGCCACAGCTACATGCACTGCTGGCGCCACAAGACCCCGCTGATCTACCGCGCTACCGCGCAGTGGTTCGTCGGCATGGACAAGCAGCCAAGCACTGGCGAGCCGCTGCGTGAGCGCGCGCTCAAAGCCATCGAAGACACCCAGTTCGTCCCGGCCTGGGGCCAGGCGCGCCTGCACTCGATGATCGCCAACCGCCCGGACTGGTGCATCTCGCGTCAGCGCAACTGGGGTGTGCCGATCCCGTTCTTCCTGCACAAGCAGACCGGCGAACTGCACCCGAGCACCGTCGAGCTGATGGAAGCCGTGGCCAAGCGCGTCGAACAGGAAGGCATCGAGGCCTGGTTCAAGCTGGACGCCGCCGAACTGCTCGGTGATGAAGCCGGCCAGTACGACAAGATCACCGACACCCTGGACGTGTGGTTCGACTCCGGCACCACCCACTGGCACGTACTGCGCGGCTCGCACGACATCGGCCACGCCACCGGCCCGCGTGCGGACCTGTACCTGGAAGGCTCCGACCAGCACCGTGGCTGGTTCCATTCCTCGTTGCTGACCGGTTGCGCCATCGACAACCACGCGCCGTACCGCGAACTTCTGACCCACGGCTTCACCGTGGACGAAAGCGGCCGCAAGATGTCCAAATCGCTGGGCAACACCATCGAGCCGGAAAAGGTCAACAATACCCTGGGTGCCGACATCCTGCGCCTGTGGGTATCGGCCACCGACTATTCGGGTGAGATGGCCGTTTCCGAGCAGATCCTGCAGCGCAGCGCCGACGCTTACCGTCGTATCCGCAACACCGCCCGCTTCCTGCTCTCCAACCTGTCCGGCTTCGACCCGGCCCGCGACCTGCTGGCCCCAGAGGACATGCTGGCCCTGGACCGCTGGGCAGTGGACCGTACCCTGTTGCTGCAACGCGAGCTGGAAGAGCACTACAGCGAGTACCGTTTCTGGAATGTCTACTCGAAGATCCACAACTTCTGCGTGCAGGAGCTGGGCGGCTTCTACCTCGACATCATCAAGGACCGCCAGTACACCACCGGCGCCAACAGTGTTGCACGCCGCTCCTGCCAGACCGCGCTGTACCACATCAGCGAAGCGCTGGTGCGTTGGATCGCGCCGATCCTGGCCTTCACCGCCGATGAAATCTGGCAGTACCTGCCGGGCGAGCGCAACGAGTCGGTCATGCTCAACGGCTGGTACCAGGGCCTGAGCGAGCTGCCGGAAGGCACCGAGCTGGATCGCGCTTACTGGGACCGCGTGATGGCGGTCAAGGCTGCAGTCAACAAGGAGCTGGAAAACCAGCGTACCGCCAAGGTCATCGGCGGCAACCTGCAGGCCGAAGTCACCCTGTTCGCCGAAGAAGGCCTTAGCGCCGACCTGAGCAAGCTGGGCGATGAACTGCGCTTCGTACTCATCACCTCCGCTGCCAGCGTGGTGCCGTTCGCCCAGGCGCCGGCCGATGCCGTGGCCACCGAAGTCGAAGGCCTCAAGCTGAAAGTGGTCAAGTCTGGCCACGCCAAGTGCGGCCGCTGCTGGCACTTCCGCGCCGACGTCGGTAGCCATCCGGAGCACCCGGAAATCTGCAGCCGTTGCGTCGACAACCTGAGCGGTTCCGGTGAGGTGCGCCACTATGCCTAACCCTGCAGCGGGGCGCTTCGGGCGCCTTGCATGGCTCTGGCTCAGCCTGCTGGTCCTGGTCGTTGACCAGGCCACCAAGCTGTATTTCAACAACGCCCTGAGCATGTATCAGCAGATCGTGGTCATCCCTGACTACTTCAGCTGGACCCTGGCCTACAACACCGGCGCGGCTTTCAGCTTCCTTGCCGACAGCTCCGGCTGGCAGCGCTGGTTGTTCGCCCTGATCGCCGTGGTGGTCAGCGCCGTGCTGGTGGTCTGGCTCAAGCGCCTGGGGCGCAACGAGACCTGGCTGGCCGTGGCGCTGGCGCTGGTGCTCGGTGGAGCGCTGGGCAACCTGTACGATCGAATCGTGCTGGGCCATGTGGTGGATTTCATCCTGGTGCACTGGAAGAACGTTCATCACTTCCCGGCCTTCAATGTGGCCGACAGCGCCATCACCGTTGGTGCGGTGATGCTGGCGCTGGATATGTTCAAGAGCAAGAAGTCCGAGGATCCGGTCCATGACTGACACCCGTATCGGCCAGAACACCGAAGTTACCCTGCACTTCGCGCTGCACCTGGAAAACGGCGATACCGTCGACAGCACGTTCGACAAGGCTCCAGCCACCTTCAAGGTAGGCGATGGCAACCTGCTGCCGGGCTTCGAGGCCGCGCTGTTCGGCTTCAAGGCCGGTGACAAGCGCACGGTCGTGGTTGCCCCGGAGAATGCTTTCGGCCAGCCTAACCCGCAGAACGTACAGGTCATGCCACGGTCCCAGTTCGAGGGCATGGAATTGTCCGAAGGGCTGCTGATCATTTTCAACGATGCCGCCAACACCGAATTGCCCGGTGTGGTCAAAGCATTCGATGACAACCAGGTGACCATAGACTTCAATCACCCACTGGCAGGCAAGACCCTTACCTTCGAGGTGGAGATCCTCGAGGTGAAGGCCCTGTAAGCCTGGAGCCGAGCATGCAAATCAAACTCGCCAACCCTCGCGGTTTCTGCGCAGGGGTCGACCGGGCGATCGAGATCGTCAACCGTGCGCTGGAAGTCTTCGGCCCGCCGATCTATGTGCGCCATGAAGTGGTGCACAACAAGTTCGTGGTAGAAGACCTGCGCAGCCGTGGCGCCATCTTCGTCGAAGAACTGGACCAGGTACCGGACGACGTCATCGTCATTTTCAGCGCCCATGGTGTTTCCCAGGCCGTGCGCCAGGAAGCCGCCGGTCGCGGCCTGAAAGTGTTCGACGCCACCTGCCCGCTGGTGACCAAGGTGCATATCGAGGTCGCCAAGTACAGCCGTGACGGCCGTGAGTGCATCCTGATCGGCCACGAAGGGCACCCGGAGGTCGAAGGCACGATGGGGCAATACGACGCCAGCAACGGCGGTGCCATCTACCTGGTCGAAGACGAGGAGGATGTTGCCCGGCTGCAGGTACGCGACCCGGACAACCTGGCGTTCGTCACCCAGACCACGCTGTCGATGGACGACACCAGCCGTGTCATCGATGCCCTGCGTACGCGCTTCCCGAACATCGGCGGCCCGCGCAAGGACGACATCTGCTACGCCACCCAGAACCGCCAGGACGCCGTCAAGCAACTGGCCGGTGAGTGTGATGTGGTACTGGTGGTGGGCAGCCCCAACAGTTCCAACTCCAACCGCTTGCGTGAGCTGGCCGAGCGCATGGGTACCCCGGCCTACCTGATCGATGGCGCCGAGGACATGCAACGCGGCTGGTTCGACCAGGCTGCGCGGATTGGTATCACTGCTGGCGCTTCGGCCCCCGAGGTACTGGTGCGTGGCGTGATCGACCAGCTCAAGGCCTGGGGTGCCACGGGCGCCGAAGAGCTCGATGGGCGCCCGGAGAACATCACGTTCTCCATGCCCAAAGAGCTTCGGGTTCGTTCACTGATCTGATCAGCGGCCTGCGCACAGGGACTTTTTCAGTTCATCAGTGCGCAGGCTGACTCTACCGCTGGTCGCCAGCACAACACGATGCCGGCTTGTTGCAGACGAGCGCTCACAGACCTCCAGCCGCCCCCCTGAAAAGCTGTTGTTTTTCCCCAATGGCACACCCAGTGCGCTGAATTTTACCTGGCTCCCGGTATTGGCCTTCACCCGCAGGGGCCGAGCCAGCCGGTACTCGCGAAGCAACTGCTGGTTATGCTCCAACAGCACGCGCCACCCCTTGCCCCAATCATTATCCAAAGACTGCACCACTACCGCCTGACCTTGCAGGGCCGCGTGGCTGCGTGCGCTACGCAGCGCCTGGGCCAAGTCGCGGGCTGCTGCTGCCCTGTGCAGGTCATCGCTCAATTTCGCGTAGGCCGGCATGCCAAGCTGCGTCAGCAGCGCCGCCATAGCCAGCCCGAACATCATTTGTATCAGTGTTACGCCCTGTTGCTTCACCGTGCATTCCTCCCTGGAAGTGCTTGGCTGTAGCTTCACGGTCGTTGGGCAAGAGGTCCAGTCGGCCAGGTGCAAGGCAATTGCGGGAAATATCGCAGGAGGTGCAGGGATGCACACGAAACAACGGGGCATGACGCTTCTGGAGGTACTGTTGGCCGTAGCGGTGGTGGCACTGGGCATGTTCGCTGCTGCAGCGTTGCAGTTGCAGGCATTGCAGGCCACTGACAGTGCGCGTCGCGATATGCAGAATGCGCTGGGCGCCCATACGCTGCTTGAACGGGGCAGGGCCGCTGGCAAGCTGAAGGTGCCGCGGCCATGAAGCGTGAGCAGGGTGGTTTCGGCCTGGTCGAAGCGATGCTTGCGCTTGCCATCGGCCTGATGCTGCTGACTGCAGCCAGTCAGCTTTTCGTCTCGGCCCACCAGAGCTCGCGCCTTCAATCTGCTGCTTTGCGCATGCAGGCGGACGCCCGTCTGGCATTGTTGCGCATGGCCCAGGATATCCGTATGGCCGGCATGTTCGGTTGCCTGCGCCTGGAGCCTGACGACTTCAGGGACCCGTCTGCGCGAGATGCGTTTGCGCGGCCTTTGCAGGTTGGCCCGGCAAGCCTGAGCCTGATCGTGGCAGAGCCGCCTGGGTACCCCGGGGCTCCGGACTGGACCTTGCTCACCGATTGTATCAGCGAGGCCCAGGTGCACGCGGCGCGTGCTCAAAGCCCGAGCTTGCCCTTGGCATTTCCCATCAGCCGTCACCACTACCAACTCCATGGCAGCACACTGAGGTTCGTGCGGCGCAACAGCTCTCAGCCCTTGGTCGACCACGTGCGTGAAATGCGCGTTGAACCTGTCGACACCGCCGAAGGGCAGCGGGTGGATGTGCAACTGATCTTGTTCGACCCTGATTTGGACATCGAACAGCGATACGACATCAGTGTGGCGATCCGCAACCCGGTTGCCAGGCCATGAAGCGCCAGCGTGGCATGGTACTGCTGCTGGCGCTGGTTCTCAGCCTTTTGCTTGGTCTGCTGGCGGTTTCGGCGTTGCGCGATGCTCTGGTGGAAACGCGCATGGCCGGCTACCTGCGCGAGGGTTTGCAGGCATTCGATCAGGCCGAAGCCACGCTGCTGGTCGCAGAGGCCGAACTGCAGCGCGCGCCGCCTGGGTTGTGCCAAGCGTGCCTGCCACCCCCGCGCGCGCATGAGTTGCTGGGGCAATGGCAAGCCAGCGAAAGCGGTTACTTCCAGCTGCAGAACCTTGGGCAAACGACCCGGGCCGCGCATAGGCCGAGGGATGAGCCCGTCATGCTTTACCGGGTGACCGCTGTCAGCCGGCAACTCGCGGCCAGGCAAGTGCTGGAGGCGGTGTATGCCATGCCAGCGGCTCAAACACAGGCGCCGCAGCGGATTTTTTGGCGGCAGAGACTCAGGGAAGACTGACATGCAGCAAGGCCTGAGCCTGATCGAGTTGTTGATTGTCGTGGCTGTCACCGGCATTCTGGCAGCCATTGCCTACCCCAGTTACAGCGACCAGCTCAGGCGAGCCGCACGCAGCGAAGTGGTTGGCCTGCTGCATGACGCTGCCCTGCGCCTGGAACACCATCGTGTACGCACCGGCCAGTACGCCGAGGGCGAACCGGTATTGCCCGCTGGCAACCGCCATTACAGCCTGCATGCCGAACGCGGCAGCGATACCTTCACGCTGCGTGCACGGCGGCTGCCGCATGGTTTGATGGCGGACGATCGCTGTGGTGATTTCCAGCTCGACCAGGCCGGTGTACAGAGCAACCCGGAGGGCACCGGGGCCATTGAGCGCTGCTGGGGGAGCTGAAGGTTGAATGATGCCCGTGCATCGCGGTTTTACTTCAGGTGTTGGATCGACAGATGAACAAGCAAGTAGTGGTGGTCGGCGGCGGGGTGATCGGCCTGCTGACGGCGTTCAACCTGGCGACGAAGGTCGGCCAGGTAGTGGTATGTGACCAGGCCGAGGTCGGGCGTGAGTCGTCCTGGGCGGGCGGTGGTATCGTCTCGCCGCTTTACCCTTGGCGCTACAGCCAGGCAGTCACCGCCCTGGCGCACTGGTCGCAGGACTTTTATCCACAGCTGGGTGAGCACCTGTTCTCCAGCACCGGTATTGATCCGCAAGTCCACACCACCGGCTTGTACTGGCTCGACCTGGACGACGAAGCCGAGGCGCTGGCCTGGGCTGAGCGCGAGCAGCGGCCGCTCAGCCCTGTGGATATCTCGGCGGCCTATGATGCGGTCCCCGTACTGGGCCCAGGCTTCAAGCGCGCCATCTACATGGCAGGCGTGGCCAATGTGCGCAACCCGCGGCTGGTCAAGGCACTGAAGGCTGCGCTGCTGGCAATGCCCAACGTGACCTTGCGCGAGCACTGCCAGATCACCGGCTTTGTTCAGGACGGTGAGCGCGTGACTGGCGTGCAGACCGCAGACGGCGTGCTGCAGGCTGATGAAGTCGTGCTCAGCGCTGGTGCCTGGAGCGGCGACCTGCTGCGCACGCTGGGCATTGAGCTGCCGGTGGAACCGGTGAAAGGCCAGATGATCCTGTTCAAGTGCGCCGAAGACTTCTTGCCGAGCATGGTGCTAGCCAAGGGGCGCTACGCAATCCCTCGCCGTGACGGGCACATTTTGGTGGGCAGCACGCTGGAGCATGCGGGGTACGACAAGACCCCGACCGAGGATGCACTGGCGAGCCTCAAGGCTTCAGCGGCAGAGTTGTTGCCGGAGCTTGCGGATGCCACGGTGGTGGCGCACTGGGCCGGGCTGCGGCCAGGTTCGCCTGAAGGCATTCCGTATATCGGCCAAGTGCCGGGGCATGACGGGTTGTGGTTGAATTGTGGGCATTACCGCAATGGGTTGGTGCTGGCGCCGGCTTCGTGTCAGTTGTTTACTGATTTGCTGACGGGGGTGGAGCCGATCATTGACCCGGCGCCTTATGCCCCTGCCGGGCGTCTGGGCTAAGATCGCTGGGGCCGCTTAGCGGCCCAATTGCCGGCAAGCCGGCTTGTATGGTAGGACTCGAAGGGGTGGGTGGGACCTAAAGCCGGCTTCTGACTGTTCGCAGCAG
>NZ_CDRVFO010000033.1:0-15613 GCF_977070485.1 Lelliottia jeotgali | reverse complement strand
AAGACCATCGCAATGGAAGACGGTCTGCGCTTCGCTATCCGTGAAGGCGGTCGTACCGTCGGCGCCGGCGTCGTAGCAAAAATTATCGAATAAGTAGTTGATTTACTTGATCAGGCCGGTATAATGGCCGGCCTGATACAGCGTTACAGGTCAGTAGCTCAATTGGCAGAGCGACGGTCTCCAAAACCGTAGGTTGGGGGTTCGATTCCCTCCTGACCTGCCATTCACCTCAGTGTGATTGGCTTTCTTCTTACAGGATCCTCCTCGATGACTCCCAAAACTGAAGCCCAAGAATCGCGTTTTGATCTGTTCAAGTGGCTGGCTGTAGTGGCTTTGGTGGTTGTTGGCGTAGTGGGTAATCAGTATTACTCCGCCTCTCCAATCCTGTACCGCGTTCTTGCGCTTCTCGCCCTGGCTGCTGTTGCGGGCTTTGTAGCCCTGCAGACCGCGAAGGGTAAGTCGTTCTTTGCGCTTGCGAAGGAAGCTCGTACTGAGATCCGTAAAGTCGTGTGGCCGACCCGCCAGGAAACCACCCAGACCACGCTGATTGTCGTGGCTGTCGTGCTGGTTATGGCACTGCTGCTGTGGGGTCTTGATTCCCTGCTCGGCTGGGCGGTCTCCCTGATCGTTGGCTAAAGGTGTCCCGTGGCTAAGCGTTGGTATGTTGTGCATGCTTACTCGGGTTACGAGAAGCATGTTATGCGCTCCCTGATAGAGCGCGTCAAGCTGGCAGGCATGGAAGACGGTTTCGGTGAGATCTTGGTCCCGACCGAAGAAGTCGTCGAAATGCGCAACGGCCAGAAGCGCAAGAGTGAGCGTAAATTCTTCCCTGGCTATGTTCTGGTCCAGATGGAGATGAATGAAGGGACTTGGCACTTGGTCAAGGATACCCCTCGTGTGATGGGCTTTATTGGTGGTACTGCAGATAAGCCTGCTCCGATCACCGATAAAGAAGCTGAGGCTATCCTGCGTCGCGTTGCCGATGGCAGTGACAAGCCGAAGCCGAAGACGTTGTTTGAGCCAGGTGAAGTGGTTCGAGTCATTGATGGTCCGTTCGCTGACTTCAATGGTAACGTCGAAGAAGTTAACTACGAAAAGAGTCGCCTCCAAGTGGCGGTGCTCATTTTCGGTCGCTCTACTCCGGTGGAGCTCGAGTTCAGCCAGGTCGAAAAGGTCTAGGCGGACGAAGCATCCCATACCCCGCAGCCCTGTGTGCTGCGGGGTTTTGTCGTCACTGGGATAAAACGCAAGTCATCCGGGGAGCCATCTGGCGTTCGTACCCGATATTGGAGTAGCTCATGGCTAAGAAGATTCAGGCTTACATCAAGCTGCAAGTTAAGGCCGGCCAGGCCAACCCAAGCCCACCCGTTGGTCCAGCACTGGGCCAACACGGTGTGAACATCATGGAATTCTGCAAGGCCTTCAACGCCCGTACTCAGGGTCAAGAAGCCGGCCTGCCGACTCCTGTGATCATCACTGTTTACAGTGACCGTAGCTTCACTTTCGAAACCAAGAGCACCCCTGCCTCGGTTCTGCTGAAGAAAGCTGCTGGCCTGACCAGTGGTTCGGCTCGCCCGAACACCGTCAAAGTCGGTACCGTGACCCGTGCTCAGCTGGAAGATATCGCCAAGGCTAAACAGGCTGATCTGACCGCTGCTGACCTGGACGCTGCTGTACGCACCATCGCTGGCTCTGCCCGCAGCATGGGCCTGAACGTGGAGGGTGTGTAATGGCTAAGCTGACCAAGCGCCAAAAGGCTATTGCTTCGAAAGTCGAAGCTGGCAAAGTTTACAACTTCGAAGACGCAGCTGCGCTGCTGGCCGAACTGTCCACCGTGAAGTTCAGCGAGTCTTTCGACGTTGCCGTCAACCTCGGTGTTGACCCGCGTAAATCCGACCAGGTCGTTCGTAGCGCTACCGTGCTGCCACACGGCACTGGCAAGACCGTACGCGTTGCCGTCTTCACCCAGGGCCCAGCTGCTGAGGCCGCTCTGGCTGCCGGCGCTGACCGTGTAGGTATGGACGATCTGGCTGCCGAAATGAAGGGCGGCGACCTGAACTATGACGTCGTCATCGCATCGCCTGATGCAATGCGCGTTGTGGGTCAGTTGGGTCAGGTTCTGGGGCCTCGCGGCCTGATGCCTAACCCGAAAGTCGGTACTGTGACTCCTGATGTTGCCACGGCTGTGAAAAACGCCAAGGCCGGTCAGGTTCGCTATCGCACCGACAAAAACGGTATCATCCACACCTCCGTTGGCAAGGTCGGCTTCGAAGCTGGCAAGCTGAAGGAAAACGTTGAAGCCCTGATCGCTGATCTGAAGCGTATCAAACCGGCTTCTTCGAAAGGTATCTACGTCAAGCGCGTTACCCTGAGCACCACTATGGGCCCAGGTCTGGTCATCGATCAGAGCTCGCTGAACGCGTAAGGCAATGATGGCGCGATCCGTCGCGCCATCAGCAAAATTGGGGTCCCTGCCTGGCGGGGGCTATCCAAGACCGTAGGCGGCGCAAGCCTTAAACCTCAAGCCTACGCAGATGGTGCTCCCGATTCGTTACCGAATCAGACACCAAAACGACATCCGGCTTCGGCCAGATGAAACGGTAAAAACCAGGAGTAAACCCGTGGCAATTAAACTCGAAGACAAGAAAGCCATCGTCGCTGAAGTCAACGAGGCTGCCAAAGTCGCTCTGTCCGCTGTCGTGGCCGATGCCCGTGGTGTGACTGTAAGCGCAATGACCGGACTCCGTAAAGAGGCCCGCGAAGCTGGCGTATACGTACGTGTCGTACGTAACACCCTGCTCAAGCGCGCAGTTGAAGGCACCGAGTATTCGATCCTCAACGACGCGTTCAAAGGCCCGACCCTGATTGCTTTCTCCAACGAACACCCGGGCGCTGCTGCTCGTCTGTTCAAGGAGTTCGCTAAGGGTCAGGACAAGTTCGAGATCAAGGCAGCTGCGTTTGACGGCAATTTCATTGCCGCCAACCAGATCGATGTACTGGCTACCTTGCCGACCCGTGACGAAGCTATCGCACGTCTGATGAGCGTCATTCAAGGCGCCACCAGCAAGCTGGCTCGTACTCTGGCGGCCGTTCGCGACCAGAAAGAAGCTGCTGCTGCCTAAGGCCGCGTAACCTCTTTCAAAATCATATGTTTAATTTGATGGCTGCGTAGGCTGTCACCCCAATACAGGATTTAAGTCATGTCCCTGACTAACGAGCAAATCATCGAAGCAATCGGCCAGAAAACCGTTCTGGAAGTTGTTGAGCTGATCAAAGCTATGGAAGAAACCTTCGGCGTTACCGCTGCTGTTGCCGCTGCTGGCCCAGCTGCTGCTGCTGCCGTTGTTGAAGAGCAGACCGAGTTCAACGTTGTTCTGGTTGAAGCCGGCGACAAGAAAGTGAACGTGATCAAAGCCGTTCGCGAACTGACCGGTCTGGGCCTGAAAGAAGCCAAAGAGAAAGTCGACGGCGCTCCTCAGGTCGTAGCTGAAGGCGTTTCGAAAGAAGCCGCTGAAGACGCTAAGAAGAAGCTGGAAGAAGCAGGCGCTAAAGTCGAGCTGAAGTAATCTCGACTTTGCGACTCCAGCCGGAGCGTTGAGCAAAGGCTGATGGCTGGTGGCTTATGCCACCGGCCTTTTTCCGTTATTGGTGGCCGATCAGGTCGGCCCCGATAACAAGCTGCA
This sequence comes from Lelliottia jeotgali, assembly GCF_977070485.1. Lineage (NCBI taxonomy): Bacteria > Pseudomonadati > Pseudomonadota > Gammaproteobacteria > Enterobacterales > Enterobacteriaceae > Lelliottia > Lelliottia jeotgali. The sequence continues at coordinate 11,930 of NZ_CDRVFO010000033.1, read as the reverse complement.
AGACACCCATGTGGGTGGCGCAAACCAAGGGGTTTGCACGATTTTCTGGCTGCTCCCGCCGGGAGAAGCCAAACAAGCAGGTGACCAAGCTGGGGAACGCTGATGGCTTACTCATACACTGAGAAAAAACGTATCCGCAAGGACTTTAGCAAGTTGCCGGACGTCATGGATGTGCCTTACCTCCTGGCCATCCAGCTGGATTCGTATCGCGAATTCCTGCAAGCGGGAGCATCCAAGGATCAGTTCCGCGACGTCGGCCTGCACGCGGCCTTCAAATCGGTATTTCCGATCATCAGCTACTCCGGCAATGCTGCCCTGGAGTACGTAGGCTATCGCCTGGGCGAACCCGCCTTCGATGTGAAGGAATGTGTCCTGCGTGGCGTGACCTTCGCGGTCCCACTGCGGGTCAAGGTGCGCCTGATCATCTTCGACAAGGAATCGTCGAACAAAGCGATCAAGGACATCAAAGAGCAAGAAGTCTACATGGGTGAAATCCCCCTGATGACTGAGAACGGTACCTTTGTTATCAACGGTACCGAGCGTGTGATCGTTTCCCAGCTGCACCGTTCGCCTGGTGTGTTCTTCGACCACGACCGTGGCAAGACGCACAGCTCCGGCAAGCTGCTGTACTCCGCTCGCATCATTCCGTACCGCGGCTCCTGGTTGGACTTCGAGTTCGACCCGAAAGACTGCGTGTTCGTCCGTATCGACCGTCGTCGCAAACTGCCGGCCTCGGTACTGCTGCGCGCCCTGGGTTACAGCACCGAAGAGGTTCTGAACACCTTCTACACCACCAACGTGTTCCATATTTCCGGCGAGAAACTCAGCCTGGAACTGGTGCCGCAGCGTCTGCGTGGTGAAGTTGCGGTCATGGACATCCATGACGAAACGGGCAAGGTCATCGTTGAACAGGGCCGCCGCATTACCGCGCGCCACGTTAATCAGCTCGAGAAGGCCGGTGTGAACCAGCTGGACGTTCCGATGGAATACGTCCTGGGTCGCACCACTGCCAAGGCCATCGTGCATCCGGCCACCGGCGAGATCATCGCTGAGTGCAACACCGAGCTGACCACCGAGCTGCTGATCAAGATCGCCAAGGCTCAGGTCGTTCGCATCGAGACGCTGTACACCAACGACATCGACTGCGGTCCGTTCATCTCGGACACCCTGAAGATCGACACCACCAGCAACCAACTGGAAGCTCTGGTCGAGATCTACCGCATGATGCGTCCAGGTGAGCCGCCTACCAAGGATGCTGCCGAGACCCTGTTCAACAACCTGTTCTTCAGCGCCGAGCGTTACGACCTGTCGGCCGTAGGCCGCATGAAGTTCAATCGCCGTATCGGTCGCACCGAGATCGAAGGTTCGGGCGTGCTGAGCAAGGAAGATATCGTCGAGGTCCTCAAGACCCTTGTAGATATCCGTAACGGCAAAGGCATTGTTGACGACATCGACCACTTGGGTAACCGTCGCGTACGTTGCGTCGGCGAGATGGCCGAGAACCAGTTCCGTGTTGGCCTGGTGCGCGTCGAGCGCGCGGTCAAGGAACGCCTGTCGATGGCTGAAAGCGAAGGCCTGATGCCGCAGGACCTGATCAACGCCAAGCCGGTTGCGGCGGCGGTGAAAGAGTTCTTCGGTTCCAGCCAGCTCTCGCAGTTCATGGACCAGAACAACCCGCTCTCCGAGATCACCCACAAGCGCCGTGTTTCCGCACTCGGCCCGGGCGGTTTGACCCGTGAGCGTGCAGGCTTCGAAGTCCGTGACGTACACCCGACCCACTACGGCCGCGTGTGCCCGATCGAGACCCCTGAAGGTCCGAACATCGGTCTGATCAACTCCCTGGCGGCCTATGCCCGCACCAACCAGTACGGCTTCCTGGAAAGCCCGTACCGCGTGGTGAAGGAAGGCGTGGTCAGCGACGATATCGTGTTCCTGTCGGCGATCGAAGAAGCGGATCACGTCATCGCCCAGGCTTCGGCCGCGATGAACGACAAGAAGCAACTGATCGACGAACTGGTGGCCGTTCGTCACCTGAACGAATTCACCGTCAAGGCGCCGGAAGACGTCACCCTGATGGACGTATCGCCGAAGCAGGTTGTTTCCGTTGCTGCCTCGCTGATTCCGTTCCTCGAGCACGACGACGCCAACCGTGCACTCATGGGTTCGAACATGCAGCGTCAGGCTGTACCAACCCTGCGTGCTGACAAGCCGCTGGTCGGTACCGGCATGGAGCGCAACGTTGCCCGTGACTCCGGTGTCTGCGTGGTTGCTCGTCGCGGTGGTGTGATCGACTCCGTCGATGCCAGCCGTATCGTCGTTCGCGTAGCCGACGACGAAGTCGAGACCGGTGAAGCAGGTGTAGATATCTACAACCTGACCAAGTACACCCGCTCCAACCAGAACACCTGCATCAACCAGCGTCCGCTGGTGAGCAAAGGTGACAAGGTTGCGCGTGGCGACATCATGGCCGACGGCCCGTCCACCGACATGGGTGAACTGGCTCTGGGTCAGAACATGCGCATCGCGTTCATGGCGTGGAACGGCTTCAACTTCGAAGACTCCATCTGCCTCTCCGAGCGTGTGGTTCAGGAAGACCGTTTCACCACAATCCACATTCAGGAACTGACCTGTGTGGCGCGTGACACCAAGCTTGGCCCAGAGGAAATCACTGCGGACATCCCGAACGTGGGTGAAGCTGCACTGAACAAGCTGGACGAAGCCGGTATCGTCTACGTAGGTGCTGAAGTCGGCGCTGGCGACATCCTGGTCGGCAAGGTCACGCCAAAAGGCGAAACCCAGCTGACTCCGGAAGAAAAACTGCTGCGCGCGATCTTCGGTGAGAAGGCCAGCGACGTTAAGGACACCTCCCTGCGCGTGCCGACTGGCACCAAGGGTACCGTCATCGACGTACAGGTATTCACCCGTGATGGCGTAGAGCGCGACAGCCGCGCACTGGCCATCGAGAAGATGCAGCTGGACGAGATTCGCAAGGACCTCAACGAAGAGTTCCGCATCGTCGAAGGTGCAACCTTCGAGCGTCTGCGTTCTGCCCTGAACGGCCAAGTGGTCGACGGTGGTGCGGGCCTGAAAAAAGGTACCGTGATCACTGACGAAGTGCTGGACGGTCTGGAGCACGGCCAGTGGTTCAAACTGCGCATGGCTGAAGATGCACTGAATGAGCAGCTGGAAAAGGCTCAGCAGTACATCGTCGATCGCCGTCGCCTGCTGGACGACAAGTTCGAAGACAAGAAGCGCAAGCTGCAGCAGGGCGATGACCTGGCACCGGGCGTACTGAAGATCGTCAAGGTTTACCTGGCCATCCGCCGTCGCATCCAGCCGGGTGACAAGATGGCCGGTCGTCACGGTAACAAAGGTGTGGTCTCGGTGATCATGCCGGTAGAAGACATGCCGCACGATGCCAACGGTACTCCGGTCGACGTCGTACTGAACCCGCTGGGCGTACCTTCGCGTATGAACGTCGGTCAGATCCTTGAAACCCACCTGGGCCTCGCGGCCAAAGGTCTGGGTGAGAAGATCGACCGCATGATCGAAGAGCAGCGCAAGGCCGCTGAGCTACGTGGCTTCCTCACCGAGATCTATAACGAGATCGGTGGTCGTCAGGAGAACCTGGAAGAGTTCACCGACGAAGAGATCCTCGCCCTGGCGCACAACTTGAAGAAAGGCGTGCCTATGGCTACCCCAGTCTTCGACGGTGCCAAGGAGCGCGAGATCAAGGCCATGCTGAAGCTGGCTGATCTGCCAGAGAGCGGCCAGATGGTGCTGTTCGACGGCCGCACTGGCAACAAGTTCGAGCGTCCTGTGACCGTTGGTTACATGTACATGCTCAAGCTGAACCACTTGGTGGACGACAAGATGCACGCGCGTTCCACTGGTTCCTACAGCCTGGTTACCCAGCAGCCGCTGGGTGGTAAGGCGCAGTTCGGTGGCCAGCGTTTCGGGGAGATGGAAGTGTGGGCGCTGGAAGCATACGGCGCGGCATACACCCTGCAAGAAATGCTCACAGTGAAGTCGGACGACGTGAACGGCCGTACCAAGATGTACAAGAACATCGTGGATGGCGATCACCGTATGGAGCCGGGCATGCCCGAGTCCTTCAACGTGTTGATCAAAGAGATCCGTTCGCTCGGTATCGATATCGATCTGGAAACCGAATAACACGTGACGCGAAGGGGAGCGGGGCTGGTACAGCCCGCTTCCTGCTCCGCCAGGAGGAAAGGCCTTGAAAGACCTACTGAATTTGCTGAAAAACCAGGGTCAAGTCGAAGAGTTCGACGCCATCCGCATCGGTCTGGCGTCGCCTGAAATGATCCGTTCGTGGTCGTTCGGTGAAGTTAAGAAGCCGGAAACCATCAACTACCGTACGTTCAAACCTGAACGTGACGGCCTTTTCTGCGCCAAGATCTTTGGCCCGGTGAAGGACTACGAGTGCCTGTGCGGCAAGTACAAGCGCCTCAAGCATCGCGGTGTGATCTGCGAGAAGTGTGGCGTTGAAGTTGCCCTGGCCAAGGTTCGTCGTGAGCGCATGGCGCACATCGAGCTGGCCTCGCCGGTTGCTCATATCTGGTTCCTGAAGTCGCTGCCGTCCCGTATCGGCCTGCTGATGGACATGACTCTGCGTGACATCGAGCGCGTGCTCTACTTTGAGAGCTACGTCGTTATCGATCCGGGCATGACTACCCTCGAGAAGGGTCAGCTGCTCAACGACGAGCAGTACTTCGAAGCGCTGGAAGAGTTCGGTGACGATTTCGATGCCCGCATGGGTGCCGAGGCTGTCCGCGAGCTGCTGCACGCTATCGACCTGGAGCACGAGATCGGTCGCCTGCGCGAAGAGATTCCGCAGACCAACTCGGAAACCAAGATCAAGAAGTTGTCCAAGCGCCTGAAGCTGATGGAAGCTTTCCAGGGCTCGGGCAACCTCCCTGAGTGGATGGTCCTGACCGTTCTGCCAGTACTGCCGCCGGACCTGCGTCCGCTGGTACCGCTGGATGGCGGCCGCTTCGCGACCTCCGACCTGAACGACCTGTATCGTCGGGTGATCAACCGTAACAACCGTCTGAAGCGCCTGCTCGATCTGTCGGCGCCTGACATCATCGTGCGCAACGAAAAGCGCATGCTGCAGGAAGCGGTAGACGCCCTGCTGGACAACGGCCGTCGCGGTCGCGCCATCACTGGCTCGAACAAGCGTCCGCTGAAGTCCCTGGCCGACATGATCAAAGGTAAGCAAGGTCGTTTCCGTCAGAACTTGCTCGGCAAGCGTGTGGACTACTCCGGCCGTTCGGTAATTACCGTAGGCCCGACCCTGCGTCTGCATCAGTGCGGTCTGCCGAAGAAGATGGCCCTCGAGCTGTTCAAGCCGTTCATTTTCGGCAAGCTGGAAATGCGTGGTTTGGCGACCACCATCAAGGCTGCCAAGAAGATGGTCGAGCGCGAGCTGCCAGAGGTATGGGACGTTCTCGCTGAAGTGATTCGCGAACACCCCGTATTGCTGAACCGTGCACCGACCCTTCACCGTCTGGGTATCCAGGCGTTCGAGCCTGTGCTCATCGAAGGCAAGGCCATTCAGCTGCACCCGCTGGTCTGTGCTGCGTACAACGCCGACTTCGACGGTGACCAGATGGCCGTTCACGTGCCTCTGACCCTGGAAGCACAGCTTGAAGCGCGCGCGCTGATGATGTCGACCAACAACATTCTGTCGCCAGCCAACGGTGAGCCAATCATCGTTCCGTCGCAGGACGTTGTACTGGGTCTGTACTACATGACCCGTGAAGCCATCAATGCCAAGGGCGAAGGTCGCGTATTCGCCGACCTGCAGGAAGTCGACCGCGTATTCCGCGCCGGCGAAGCCGCTCTGCACGCGAAAATCAAAGTCCGTATCAACGAGACCGTGAAAGACCGTGATGGCAGCATCACCAAGAACACCCGCATCGTCGACACCACTGTCGGCCGTGCACTGCTGTTCCAGGTTGTACCGGCAGGCCTGCCGTACGATGTGGTCAACCAGCCGATGAAGAAAAAGGCGATCTCCAAGCTGATCAACCAGTGCTACCGCGTGGTTGGTCTGAAAGAGACCGTTATCTTCGCCGACCAGTTGATGTACACCGGTTTCGCCTACTCGACCATTTCCGGTGTTTCCATCGGTGTGAATGACTTCGTCATCCCTGATGAAAAAGCACGCATCATTGGCAGCGCCACTGATGAAGTGAAGGAAATCGAGAGCCAGTACGCCTCCGGCCTGGTAACCCAGGGCGAGAAGTACAACAAGGTCATCGACTTGTGGTCCAAGGCGAACGACGAAGTGTCCAAGGCGATGATGGCCAACCTCTCGAAAGAGAAGGTCATTGACCGCGAGGGCAAAGAAGTCGAGCAAGAGTCCTTCAACTCGATGTACATGATGGCTGACTCCGGTGCGCGGGGTTCCGCAGCACAGATCCGTCAGCTGGCCGGTATGCGTGGCCTGATGGCCAAGCCGGACGGCTCGATCATCGAGACGCCGATCACTGCGAACTTCCGTGAAGGTCTGAGCGTACTCCAGTACTTCATCTCGACTCACGGTGCTCGTAAAGGTCTGGCGGATACCGCGTTGAAGACTGCGAACTCCGGTTACCTGACCCGTCGTCTGGTGGATGTTGCGCAAGACCTGGTTGTAACCGAGATCGATTGCGGTACCGACCATGGCCTGCTGATGACTCCGCACATCGAAGGCGGTGACGTCGTGGAGCCGTTGGGCGAGCGTGTACTGGGCCGTGTCATCGCCCGTGACGTGTTCAAGCCGGGCACCGAGGACGTCATCGTTCCTGCCGGTACCCTGGTCGACGAGCAGTGGGTCGAGTTCATCGAGCTGAACAGCATCGACGAAGTTGTCGTGCGTTCGCCGATCAACTGCGAAACCCGCTACGGTATCTGCGCCAAGTGCTACGGTCGAGACCTGGCTCGCGGTCATCAGGTGAACATCGGTGAAGCTGTCGGCGTTATCGCTGCACAGTCGATCGGTGAGCCGGGTACCCAGCTGACCATGCGTACGTTCCACATCGGTGGTGCTGCAAGCCGTACTTCGGCTGCCGACAGCGTTCAGGTGAAGAACGGCGGTATGGTGCGTCTGCACAACCTGAAGCAGGTCGAGCGTGCCGATGGCAACCTGGTTGCCGTATCGCGTTCCGGTGAGCTGGCCATTGCCGATGAATTCGGCCGTGAGCGCGAGCGTTACAAGCTGCCTTACGGTGCGGTGATTTCGGTCAAGGAAGGTGACAAGGTCGAAGCTGGCGCAATCGTCGCCAAGTGGGACCCGCACACCCACCCGATCGTTACCGAGCTGAAAGGTACCGTGACCTTCGTGGGCATGGAAGAAAACATCACCATCAAACGTCAGACCGACGAGCTGACCGGCCTGACCAACATCGAAGTGCTGGACGTCAAGGATCGCCCTGCCGCAGGCAAGGAAATCCGTCCGGCAATCAAGATGGTCGATGCCAATGGCAAGGATCTGTACCTGCCAGGTACCGACGTACCTGCACAGTACTTCCTGCCAGCGAACGCTTTGGTTGGTGTTGCTGACGGTGCACAGATCGGCGTTGGTGACGTTATCGCGCGTATCCCGCAAGAAACGTCGAAGACCCGTGACATTACCGGTGGTCTGCCACGTGTTGCCGACCTGTTCGAAGCGCGTCGTCCGAAAGAAGCCTCGATTCTGGCTGAAGTCAGCGGTACCATCGCATTCGGCAAGGAGACCAAAGGTAAGCGTCGTCTGGTCATTACCCCGACCGACGGTAGCGATCCGTACGAAGAGCTGATTCCGAAGTGGCGTCACCTGAACGTCTTCGAAGGCGAACAGGTAAACCGCGGCGAAGTTATCTCCGACGGCCCGAGCGATCCGCACGACATCCTGCGTCTGCTAGGTGTGAGCGCGCTGGCGAAATACATCGTCAACGAGATCCAGGACGTTTACCGTCTGCAAGGCGTTAAGATCAACGACAAGCACATCGAGACCATCCTGCGTCAGATGCTGCGTAAGGTCGAGATCTCCGAGTCGGGCGATTCCAGCTTCATCAAGGGCGACCAGATGGAACTGACTCAGGTGCTGGTCGAGAACGAGCGTCTCGCCGCCGATGACAAGTTCGTCTCGAAGTTCACCCGTGTGCTGCTGGGTATCACCAAGGCGTCGCTTTCGACCGAGTCGTTCATCTCCGCGGCTTCCTTCCAGGAAACCACCCGCGTACTGACCGAAGCGGCCGTAACCGGCAAGCGCGATTACCTGCGCGGCCTGAAAGAGAACGTGGTCGTGGGTCGTCTGATCCCGGCCGGTACCGGTCTGGCCTACCACAGCGAGCGTAAGCGTCGCCGTGATGCCGACAAACCGCTGCGCGTAAGTGCCAGTGAGGTGGAAGCCGCACTGACCGAAGCGCTGAATTCCAGCGGTAACTGAGTACAGGGCAGGGCCCCGGCAAGCCCCGAACGGTCATCGGAGACATGAAATGTTGCCGATGATCGGGCGGGGAGGGCCGGGGCCTTGTCTTGACTGGGTGCAAGATCCTCTTTAGACTTTTGTACCCTTAAATTTGGTGAGGCTCCGTCTCGCCAATTTTTGGCTTTCTTGCAAGACAATAGAGTCGCAAGACAATCAGTGGAGCTAGTAGATGGCAACTATCAACCAGCTGGTACGTCAGCCGCGTAAGCGTTCGGTCGAAAAGTCCGACGTTCCTGCGCTGCAGAACTGCCCGCAACGTCGTGGCGTGTGCACCCGCGTGTACACCACCACGCCGAAAAAACCTAACTCGGCACTGCGTAAAGTATGCCGTGTGCGTCTGACCAACGGTTTCGAGGTTTCCTCGTACATCGGCGGTGAAGGCCACAACCTGCAAGAGCACAGCGTCGTCCTGATTCGTGGCGGCCGTGTAAAAGACTTGCCAGGTGTTCGTTACCACACCGTTCGCGGCTCTCTGGATACTTCGGGCGTCAAAGGCCGTAACCAGGGTCGTTCGAAGTACGGTACCAAGCGTCCGAAGTAATCGGCCGTTTGCAGACATCCATTTTTTTGAGTCGATAAGAGTAAGGTCGGGCAGGGGTCGAAGACCCACGTCCCGGGCTAACCTGAAGACCGTTTGAGGGCTTATCATGCCAAGACGTCGTGTAGCAGCAAAACGTGAGATCCTTGACGATCCGAAGTACGGATCCCAGATCCTCGCCAAGTTCATGAACCACGTGATGGAAAGCGGCAAGAAGGCCGTAGCCGAGCGCATCGTTTACGGTGCTCTGGATACCGTCAAAGCACGCAAGAACAGCGACCCCCTGGAAATCTTCGAGAAAGCTCTCGACGCCATCGCTCCGCTGGTCGAAGTAAAGTCCCGTCGTGTCGGCGGTGCCACTTACCAGGTTCCGGTTGAAGTTCGTCCATCCCGTCGTAACGCTCTGGCAATGCGCTGGCTCGTAGACTACGCCCGCAAGCGCGGCGAGAAGTCGATGGCTCTGCGCCTGGCCGGTGAGCTGCTGGATGCTGCCGAAGGCAAGGGTGCTGCAGTCAAGAAGCGTGAAGACGTGCACCGTATGGCTGAAGCCAACAAAGCGTTCTCGCACTACCGCTTCTAATTCAAGCATCAACATTTTTGCGAGGGCTTTATGGCTCGTACTACAGCAATTAACCGCTACCGTAACATCGGTATCTGTGCCCACGTTGACGCGGGCAAGACTACCACTACCGAGCGGATCCTGTTCTACACAGGTCTGAGCCACAAGATGGGCGAGGTGCACGACGGCGCCGCGACCACCGACTGGATGGTGCAGGAGCAGGAGCGCGGTATCACCATTACCTCCGCTGCCGTTACCACCTTCTGGAAGGGTTCCGTTGGTCAGTACGACAACTACCGTGTAAACGTCATCGATACCCCCGGCCACGTTGACTTCACCATTGAAGTAGAGCGTTCGCTGCGTGTACTCGACGGCGCGGTCGTTGTGTTCTGCGGCACCTCCGGCGTTGAGCCTCAGTCCGAAACCGTATGGCGTCAGGCCAACAAGTACGGCGTTCCGCGTGTTGTTTACGTGAACAAGATGGACCGTGCCGGTGCAAACTTCCTGCGCGTCGTAGGTCAGATCAAGAACCGTCTGGGTCACACTCCGGTTCCTGTTCAGCTGGCCATCGGTTCGGAAGATAACTTCCAGGGTCAGGTCGATCTGATCAAGATGAAGGCTATCTACTGGAACGACGACGACAAAGGCACCACCTATCGCGAGGAAGAAATTCCTGCCGATATGCTGGAGCTGGCTCAAGAGTGGCGCTCCAACATGGTTGAAGCTGCTGCCGAGTCCAGCGAAGAGCTGATGAACAAGTACCTGGAAGGCGAAGAGCTGACCGTCGAAGAGATCAAAGCCGGTCTGCGCGCGCGCACCCTGGCCAGCGAAATCGTACCGGCTGTCTGCGGTTCGTCGTTCAAGAACAAGGGTGTTCCCCTGGTTCTCGACGCCGTCATCGACTACCTGCCTGCCCCGACCGAGATCCCTGCAATCCAGGGTATCAACCCGGACGACAAGGACCTGGACAAAGACGATCCGGCTGTTCGTAAAGACGAGCGTCACGCCGACGACGACGAGCCGTTCTCGGCTCTGGCGTTCAAGATCGCGACCGACCCGTTCGTTGGTACTCTGACCTTCGTTCGCGTCTACTCGGGCGTCCTGAGCTCCGGTGACTCTGTCATCAACTCGGTCAAGGGCAAGAAAGAGCGCGTTGGTCGTATGGTGCAGATGCACGCCAACCAGCGTGAAGAGATCAAGGAAGTGCGCGCTGGTGACATCGCGGCACTGATCGGCATGAAGGACGTGACCACGGGCGAAACCCTGTGCAACGCCGACAAGCCAATCATTCTTGAGCGTATGGACTTCCCTGAGCCGGTCATTTCGCTCTCCGTCGAGCCGAAAACCAAGGCTGACCAGGAGAAGATGGGTATTGCTCTGGGCAAGCTGGCCCAGGAAGACCCGTCGTTCCGCGTCAAGACCGACGAAGAGACTGGCCAGACCATCATCTCGGGCATGGGTGAGCTGCACCTGGACATCCTCGTTGACCGCATGAAGCGTGAGTTCAACGTCGAAGCCAACATCGGTAAGCCGCAGGTTTCGTACCGCGAGAAGATCACCAAATCCGGCGTTGAGATCGAAGGCAAGTTCGTTCGTCAGTCGGGTGGTCGTGGTCAGTTCGGTCACTGCTGGATCCGTTTCTCGGAGCCAGATCAGGACGAGAAAGGCAACATCACCGAAGGTCTGGTGTTCTCCAACGAAGTCGTTGGTGGTGTGATTCCTAAGGAATTCATCGCCCCGATCCAGAAGGGTATCGAAGAGCAGATGAAAAACGGCGTCGTTGCCGGTTATCCTCTGATCGGCCTGAAGGCCACGGTATTCGACGGTTCGTACCACGACGTCGACTCCAACGAAATGGCGTTCAAGATCGCTGCTTCGATGGCAACCAAGCAACTGGCCCAGAAGGGTGGTGGCGTGGTCCTCGAGCCGATCATGAAGGTCGAAGTTGTAACCCCGGAAGACTACCTGGGTGACGTGATGGGTGACCTGAACCGTCGTCGTGGTCTGGTCCAGGGTATGGATGAGTCGGTCTCCGGCCGTGTCGTCCGTGCTGAAGTACCGCTCGGAGAGATGTTCGGTTATGCGACCGACGTTCGTTCCATGTCTCAGGGTCGCGCAAGCTACTCCATGGAATTCTCCAAATACGCCGAAGCTCCGTCGAACATCGTCGAAGCACTCGTTAAAAAACAAGGCTAATCCCCTTTAGGCAAGAGGTTCACTGTCGTGGCTAAAGAAAAATTTGATCGTTCCCTTCCGCACGTTAACGTTGGCACCATCGGCCACGTTGACCACGGTAAGACCACTCTGACCGCAGCTCTGACTCGCGTTTGCTCCGAAGTTTTCGGCTCGGC
>NZ_CDRVFO010000032.1:0-16895 GCF_977070485.1 Lelliottia jeotgali | reverse complement strand
CTTATTGAGATAGGACGGCCGTTTATTATTCAGCTGTGGTCACTGGCCGTTTCCTATCATTGCTGCCGAAAACTAACCGGAGCATGAGTAACTCATTACGATTCTGAAAGGTTGCCCGGCCTATGCCGGGCAACGCAACAACTCAGCTTTCGTCCAACCCCCATATCCAGTGGGCATCGATCAACAGCGACAGATGGGTGCGCAGCGTATCCGCGTGGGCCTGCAGGGCGCTGGTAGACGATGCGACGGCTTGCCGGCGAGCCAGCAACAACGACTGCAGATCCACCTCGCCCAGTTCGTAGGCACGCTGCATCTGTGCTTCGTTCTGGGTCATGGCAGCGGCGCCATCCTTCGCGATCAGGTAGCTCTCGTAAGCACCTGAAGCCAGTTCGACGTCACGGGCAATCCCGGCTTCCAGCTCGCGTTTGGCCAGGTCGACATCCTCGCGAGCCGCATTCTCCTGGGCCAGCGCCTGGCTGTAGCGAGCACTGCGCGACCCGCTGGGGATCGGCATGCTGAAGCTGACACCGTAGATGCGCTCACGGTTGCCCTGCTCGGAGGCGGTGAATACCCCCAACGTAGGATCCGGCACCCTGTCAGCCTTCGCCCGGGCCGATTGCCCCTGATTTCTCAGCAGAGAGGCTTCGACCCGACGCAGCACATCGCTTTCGGCCAGGATCCGCTCGCGCCAGGTGTCGTACTGACCGAGTTCGGCCGAAGGAATGGGCAGATCAACCACTTTGCGCTCGATGCCAGGGAAGCGCCGCGACAGTGTTGCCCAGCTCGCAGCGGCTTTTATCTTGGCTTCGTTGCCTTGTCGCAGTTGCTCGGCCACTTCCGCCTTGACCAGGCTTACATCCAGCTTAGAGGCGTCACCCGCACGGTTGCGTTTTTCCGCCGCCGCCAGGCTTTCCTTGGCTGAGGCCAGGCCTTTATTGGCGATGGTGAGCGCGTGCTCCGACACCAGCCAATCCAGCCACAGGGTCATCAGTTCCCGCGCGGCTTCATGACGGACTTCGCCATAGGTGGCATCTGCCAATCGCAGCGTTGCCGAACTGATGTCCTGGTCGGCACTGGCCTTGCCAGGCAGGCGCACCGTGCGCTCGATACCCACGTTCCATTCGTTGTAGTTGGGGCCAGCGTCGGTACGCCGTTGCTGGCCGATTGCCGTGGCCGTCCATTCATAAGGCGAACGCCGGATGATGCCAGCCTCCAGCATGGCGGCATCCATGCTGGAGCGTGCCGAGGCCACGCGGGGATCGGCGTTGAGCAGCGACACCACCAGCGGCTTGGGCAGAATGTTTGCCGGAGCGGCAGGTTGCGCCACGGCCGTGCCACACACACTGATCAGCAGAGCCAGGGGAACAAGGCGCTTCATCACACGAACTCCCCAAAGTTACTGACCTGGACCGTCCAATAGCGCAGCCCGGTATTTGGAAACTCCTCCTTGAGGGATTGCAGCACCTCCGTGAGTTGCTGCCGTTCCACCACGAGTTGGATCTGCACAGCCTTGGCCCGCCCCATGACACGCTCCATCGGATTGAGTGCCGCGGTGGACAGCCCGTGCGCCGCAACCGGTGTGCTGGTGAAGATCTGGTTCCCCGTCACGACCAGGAGGTGGTCGATGAGCTTCTCCTCCAAGCTTGGGGTGCAGAGCAGCGTCAACCAGGTATCAGGCATCTTTGGCCTCCTTTTTCGCGTGGGCGAATCGCAGATAGAGAATCGGGAGCAACATGAGGGTGAGCGCGGTGACGGTGATCAAACCGCCGATCACCACGATGGCCAACGGCCGCTGGATCTCGGAGCCGGGCCCGGTAGCGAACAACAGTGGGACCAGACCGAAGGCGGTGATCGAGGCGGTCATCAGTACCGGGCGTAACCGGCGACGGGCACCCTGGAGCACCACTTCCCGCAGTGGCAGGCCTTCGCCATGCAACTGGTTGAAGTAACTGACCAGCACGATGCCGTTGAGCACCGCGATACCCAACAAAGCGATGAACCCCACCGACGCTGGCACCGAGAGGTACTCGCCAGTGACCCACAGCGCGACGATGCCGCCCACCAGGGCGAAGGGGATGTTGCTGAGGATAAGCAACGCCTGGCGCACGGAGCCGAAGGTCGAGAACAGCAGGACGAAGATCAGACCAAGCGCCACGGGAACGACGATGGACAGCCGGGCAGCCGCACGCTGCTGGTTCTCGAACTGGCCGCCCCAGCTGATGCGATAGCCGTTGGGCAGTTCCACCTGCTGAGCCACCAGCGCCTTGGCCTCCTCGACGAAGCCGACCAGGTCACGACCGCTGACGTTGGCGATCACCACGCTGTAGCGGCTGCCCATTTCCCGGTCGATCTTCACCGGGCCATCGGCACGCTCCAGTCTCGCCACGCTGCTCAGCGGAATGGTCTGGCCATCCGGCGTGGTGATCCGCACCGCGTTGAAGTCCGCCGGCGACGTGCGCACCGACTCGTCCGAGCGAATGAGGATCGGCGTGCGCTGGTTGCCTTCGATCACCAGGCCGGCCTGCTGGCCTTCGATCTGCACGCGCAGTGCATCCTGGATGGCCTCGACGCTCAGGCCGAAACGGCCAGCCTGCAGCCGGTCGATCTCCACGCGCAGATACTGCACACCGTCGTTCTGCACGGTGTAGACGTCCTGGTTGCCCTGCACAGTCTTGAGCAGCGACTCGATCTTGCCGCCCAGTTGGCTCAGGGTGCCCAGGTCAGGGCCATAGATCTTCACGGCGAGGTCGCCGCGCACACCGATGATCATCTCGGAGACGCGCATCTCGATGGGCTGGGTAAAGCTGTAGCCGATACCCGGCATTGGATCGAGCACCTTGCGGACCTCGTCCATCAGCTCTTCCTTGGTGTCCATCCGCCATTCGCTCATGGGCTTGAGCAGCAGGTAGGTATCGGTCTGGTTCAGGCCCATGGGATCAAGACCGATCTCGTCGGAACCGGCCCGCGCCACGATGCCCCGGATCTCCGGGACCGCTGCCATCAGCGCGGTCTGGATCTTCTTGTCCAGCTCGGCCGTCTGTTCGAGGCTGACCGATGGCAGTTTCTCGATACCCACGATCAGGTCGCCTTCATCCATGGTCGGCATGAAGGTCTTGCCCACCTGGGTGTAGACCAGGCCAGCGACGACCAACATGGCGCCAGCGATGATCGCGATCAGTTTCTGCCGGCCAAGCCCCCACTCCAGCACCGGGCCATAGATGCCCAGCAGCTTGCGGGCAAGCCAGGGGTCTTCGTGCTTGACCTCGCGCAGCAGGTAGGAGGACAGCACGGGGATCACGGTCAGCGACAGCAGCAACGATCCCGCCAGAGCGAAGACGATGGTCAGCGCCACCGGGACGAAGAACTTGCCTTCGAGGTCCTGCAGGGTGAGCAGCGGCAGGAACACCGTGATGATGATCAGGATGCCGGACGTCACCGGTACCGCGACCTCGCGCACCGCCCGGTAGATGATGTGCAGACGCGGCAGCTTGCCACCGGAAGGATCGGTGGCCAGACGCTGGACGATGTTCTCGACCACCACCACCGCGGCATCCACCAACATGCCGATGGCAATGGCCAGCCCTCCCAGACTCATCAGGTTGGCGGACATGCCGACGAAGCGCATCAGGATGAAGGTGATCAACGCCGCCAGCGGAAGTACCAGGGCAACCGTCAGCGCTGCGCGAACGTTGCCGAGGAACAGGGCCAGCAACACGATGACCAACACGGTGGCCTCGATCAGCGCCTTGGACACAGCCCCTACCGCTTTATCGACCAGCGACGAGCGATCGTAGAAGCTGGTGATGGTGATGCCTTTCGGTAGTGTGGCCTCCAGTTCCTTGAGCTTCAGTTGCACACCGGCGACCACTTGGCGGGCGTTGGCGCCAGCCAGGCCGAGCACCAGGCCTTGCACAGCCTCGCCCTTGCCATCCTGGGTCACCACGCCGTAGCGGGTCAGGGTGCCAAGGCGAACCTCGGCCAGGTCGCCAACCCGCACCGGGCTGGAGCTGTTGGAATTGACCACAACGGCCCGCAGGTCATCCAGGGTGCGGATGCTGCCCTCGCTGCGTACCAGCAGGACTTCGTCACCTTCACCCAGTCGGCCGGCACCGTCGTTACGGTTGTTGGTGTTGACCGCGTTGGTCAGCTGCTCAAGGCTCACGCCGCTGGCAGCCATGCGGATGGGATCTGGCAGTACCTCGAAGGTCCTGACCTGGCCACCGAGGGAGTTCACATCCGCCACGCCAGGTACGGTACGCAGCGCCGGCCGGATCACCCAGTCGAGCAGGCTGCGACGTTCGACCAGAGACAAGGTTGTACCGTCCACCGTGAACATAAACATCTCGCCCAGCGGTGTGGTGATCGGCGCCATGCCGCCACTGATGCCGTCCGGCAGGCTGTCGCTCAGGTTGCCGAGACGCTCGGAAACCTGTTGCCGCGCCCAGTAGATGTCAGTGCCATCCTGAAAATCGATGGTGACATCGACCAGGCCGTACTTGGTGACCGAGCGCAGGATCTTGGTCTTGGGAATACCGAGCATTTCCACTTCGATCGGCACGGCAATCCGGCTTTCAACTTCTTCCGGGGTCATCCCCGGTGCCTTCATGATCACCTTGACCTGGGTGCTGGCCACATCAGGGAAGGCATCGATGGGCAGCCCACGGTAGGCATACCAGCCCGCGCCGGTCAGCAACAGCGTCGCCAGCACCATGAACAGGCGCTGGGACAAAGAGAATTGGATAAGACGGCTCAGCATCACTCACCGTCCTCTTCAAGCCAGGCGCCTTTCAGCGCAATCACGCCGGCGACGGCAACCTGGTCCTGTTCGCTGATGTTGCCCTGGACACGGACCAGTTGCCCCGCGCTGGCTTCGACCTTGACCGGGCGGGCTTCAAAACCGTCGGGCGTGCGGACGAACACCACGGAGTCGGTCTTGTTGCGAGCGACGGCAGACAGAGGGATGTCCCAGGATTTGCCAGCGGCCTGAACCGGGATCTCCACGGTGACGAGCTCGCCGGGACGCAGGGCGCCGTTGGCATTTTCGATTTCGGCGCGCAGCACCACGAACTGGCTGGTAGCCGAGAGGGTCGGGCTCAGGTTGATGACACGCCCATTAATGCCCTTGTCGACCACCGTTACGCCCGCGCCCGGCTGAATGCCAATACTGGCCGCGGCCGGAATCTGCACGTCCAGCCACAGCGCATCGACCTGGGTGATGTTCAGCAGCGACGTGGCACCGTCGACCCGCTGGCCGGGCCGGACCGAGATGTTGCTGACAATGCCGTCCTGAACGGCGCTGAGGGTGATCCTGTCGGAAGGAATCCCGGAGCGGATGACCTGCTCGATCATGGCCGGGGTCATTCCCGCCAGGGCCAGTTCGGCCTTGGTCTGCACCAGAGTCGCTTCCGCTTCCTTCAGCGTTGCCTGGGCTTCCTGCGCCCGACGCTGCGGAATGATGCCCTCATCGAACAGCTTCTGTTCCCGGGTGTAGGCCTGCCGGGCCAGCGTGGCGCGGGCAGATGCCTGCAACAGCTGGAGCTGGAGCTGGCTCATCGCCGGACTGGACAGGCGCACGACCGGCTCGCCTTTGCGAACGGCCTGGTACTCGCCCACCAGCAGTTGCACCACCACACCTTCAAGTGGGGAACTGACGATCTGCTCCGCTTTCGGAGGCACGACAACCTGGCCGGGATATCGCGTGCTGACCGTCTGTTTCATGCTTTGCACAGCAGACGTCTTGATACCCAGCGCTTGAATCTGTTCATTGGCGACAGAGAACTTCTCAGCACTCATGGCAGGCCCTGAAATAATAAAAGCGATGGCGAAAGAGAGCCCCTTTACACTGCGCAGATAATGTTCGTTATTCATCGAAAGTTCCCCGTGAAGCGCCATGACATGGGCATGCTTTAGACCTGTCTTTGAGGATTTTTAAATCGCAAGGCGAGCGCGGTCGCAGGACACACATGAGTAACCCACTCGTCTGCTGCACCCTTTGCATGGAAGGAGATTGTCGTAGACTCCTCTACAGGTTCGATTCTAGAGGGGGGTGACTATCAGGAACGTTACCGCTGAATTACAAATTTGAAGGATTCCACCTCCCTCCTGATTTTCGTTTTAAGGATTCTCCGATCAAGTCAGCACAGGCCATCTGACCTGTGCTGAAATAGCCCTCCGTCCAACTGCCTTCTACAAGTCCGCCATCCCATGAGTCAGATGAGCTTTTCCGATTTCGAGTACGCCGGCAAGCGCAAGCAAACCCGTCGCGAGCGTTTCCTGGCCGAGATGGAACAGGTGGTACCGTGGAGTGGACTGGTGGCGTTGATCGAGCCTCACTACCCAAAGGCTGGCGGTGGCCGCAAGCCTTATCCTCTGGAAACCATGCTGCGCATTCACCTGCTGCAGAATTGGTTCTCTTTGAGCGATCCCGCCATGGAAGAGGCGCTGTACGAGATCACTTCGATGCGCCAGTTCGCTCGTCTGACGCTCAGCGCTCCGATCCCCGAAGACACGACGATCATGAACTTCCGGCACCTGCTGGAGAAGCATCAGTTGGCAGCCGGCATTCTGGAAACCATCAACAATTACCTGCAAGACAAGGGCCTGTCGTTGCGCCAGGGCACCATTGTCGACGCGACCATCATCCACGCGCCCAGTTCGACCAAGAACAAGGAAGGCAAGCGCGATCCTGAAATGCATCAAACGAAGAAGGGCAACCAGTACTATTTCGGCATGAAGGCCCACATCGGCGCGGATGCTGAATCGGGTCTGGTGCATCACGTTCATGGCACCGCCGCGAACGTAGCTGACGTGACGGAGGTCGCTCAGCTATTGCATGGCGAAGAGAATGTCGTGTGTGCGGATGCGGGTTACACAGGCGTGGAAAAGCGGCCAGAACACGAGGGACGGCAGGTGATATGGCAGGTCGCTGCCCGCCGCAGCACCTACAAACACTTGAGCAAACGCAGCGTGCTCTACCAAGCCAAGCGCAAGATCGAAAAGGCCAAGGCGCAAGTGCGTGCGAAGGTGGAGCACCCGTTCCGGGTGATCAAACGCCAGTTCGGCTATGTAAAGACTCGTTTTCGCGGCTTGGCCAAGAACACGGCGCAACTGACCACGCTGTTTGCCCTGTCGAATCTGTGGATGGTGCGCCGGCAATTATTGCCTGCTGCGGGAGAGGTGCGCCCGTGAGTCCGGATAACCAAGGCTTTGCCTTGGTTATCCAATAATCAGCGACTGAAAAGCGGGCTTTTCGGCATCCCTAAGCCGCCCATTTCCGACTGATGAGCAACTTGTTCGGAGTTTCCTTAAGATTGATTCATCGATGATCACCATGCTGGTTCGGTGCATGAGGCAATGACACTTCAAGAAATAAATGAATATTTTTTTATTTGACACCCGAATACTTTTTTAATTTGAGATAAACAAATAATGCGTGTTCTAGTAGTGGAAGACGAAGCCAAAACTGCCGAATACCTTCAGCAAGGGCTTACCGAAAGTGGCTATATCGTTGACCGGGCAAGTAATGGTGTCGATGCGCTGCACCTGTTCCAGCACAACACCTACGGCCTGGTCATCCTGGATGTGAACCTGCCCAAGGTGGACGGCTGGGACGTGCTCGACACGATCCGCAAGACCAGTCGGGTTCGCATCATCATGCTGACCGGTCGTGGCCGCCTGCACGACAAGCTGAAGGGCCTGGACGGCGGCGCCGACGACTATCTAGTGAAGCCGTTCGAGTTTCCGGAACTGCTTGCCCGCATCCGCTCGCTGCAGCGGCGTGGCGACAAGGTGGTGGACCACCCGACCTTGCGGGTCGCAGACCTTGAGCTGGATCCGGGTCGCCACCGCGCGTTCCGGGGTGACCTGCGCGTCGAGCTGACTACCAAGGAATTCGCCCTGTTGCGCCTGCTCATGAGCCACCCAGGGGAAGCCCTGACCCGCTCGCAGATCATTTCCCTGGTCTGGGACATGAACTTCGACTGCGATACCAACGTGATCGACGTGGCGATCCGGCGCCTGCGCGCCAAGATCGACGATCCGTTCGAGAACAAACTTATCCACACCCTGCGCGGTGTGGGCTATGTGATCGAGGAGCGTTCATGAAGCGCTTCAGCCTGGCCGCCAGGTTGGGACTCAAAGTCGGCTTGATGAGCGTGATACTGCTGGTGCTGCTCTCTATCGTGGGCTACCTGATGCTCGGCCAGGCGCTGGAGCGCACGGCGCAAAGCAGCCTGATCACCAAGATGGGTGGCATGGCCCATAACCTATCGACCGTCGCGGATCTGTCCGAGGTCACCGCAGACTCCCACCAGTTGGTCGACCTTGCGATGGGCCACAACAACCTGTTCGTCAGCATTTTCGATACGGCAAACAGCCGAATCCCCCTGCTGACCATCGGCTCGAAAAAGATAACCACCGAACTCACCAGCTTTCCTGCCAACGATCAAGTGGAGTTCTACGAGTGGAACAACGAACTGGGCATGCCCATGCTCAGCGTTTCCCAGCTCATGCGTCTGGCTGACGGTACCCAGGTCGGTGTGTACATGACCGTGGATGAATCCTCCGATGCCGAATTGCTCCGGGCGATGCTGAGCTGGGCCCTGATGGCGTCACCCTTCATCCTGGCGCTGATCATGGTCGTGGCCTGGTGGACGGTACGCCGGGGCTTGCTGCCGCTTACGCGCTTTCTGAAAGTCGCGTCGAAGATCTCCACCGACAACATGCAGCATCGGCTGCCTACCGACCGCTTGCCGATCGAACTGCTGGAGCTCGCGGACGGCATCAACTTTATGCTGCACCGCCTGGACGGTGGCGTGCAGCAGCTATCGCAGTTCTCGGACGACCTGTCCCACGAGTTGCGTGCTCCGCTCACTAACCTGATGGGCAAAGCACAGGTGGCCCTGTCACGACCACGCAGCTCGGAGGAGTACCGTGAGGTGCTGGAATCCTGCGCCGAGGAGCTGGATCGCATGAAAAGCATGGTGGCCGACATGCTTTTCCTGGCACATGTCAGCCAGCCTGCAGCCTTGGTGCAATTCGAGACGGTGGCACTGGTCGACGAGGTGCAGAGGGTCAGTGACTTGTTCAGCCTGAGTGCCGAAGAGAGCGGCGTTCGGCTCGATGTGTCAGGCAGTGTCGATGTGATCCAAGGCAATCGCCTGATGATTCAACGGGCAGTGTCCAATTTGCTCTCCAACGCCATTCGCTACTGCCCACAAGGGCAGGCTGTAGTGGTGAAGGTTCACCGTGAGCAGGAGCACATCAGGCTCAGCGTAGGCAATCCAGGCCAAGGTATTCCGGAAGAGCACCTGCCTCATCTGTTCGAACGCTTCTATCGGGTCGACAAAGGGCGTGCGCGCAGCGAGGGAGGCACAGGCCTCGGGCTTGCCATCGTGCGATCGATCATGAGCCTGCACCAAGGCGTGGCGAAGGTAGAAATAACGGGCTCGGGCTTTACCTGGTTCCACCTGAGTTTTCCGGTGAACCGTCTCTGAGCCCAAGGCGTCTTTCAACATTGTAATTCGCGCCTCACGTTGTCGTCAGAGACGCTTCTTTAAGCTTCAGGGGTATCGAAAATCTCACGATCCATTGAGATCCAAACCCCTGGAGTTTCTGAAAATGCGACTGACCCAAGCGCTTCTCATCGGTGTACTGGCTGTTGGTGTGACGACACCGGTATTTGCCGAAGATGGCTACGACCGCTCGATCGAATTCAACAAGAAATTCCGCGAGGACCAGAAACGCCTCTGGGGTGAAAAAGACACCGCAGACAAAGCCAAACCGGCAGAGACCAAAGAAAAGGAAAACGCTAAAAGCCCATCCTAGGCTCATGGATGTGCTGTTTCTCTACTTCCTCCTTCCCCCTCGATCTTGAGGCAGGCGCTTGACCGCCTGCCCCGGATCACCCTCAAGCGGCATCCTCCTCAACGCATCGACAGCTGGACAGCCAGCCCCGCCAGTGCACTCATCACCAGCACCTGGATCACACCGCGCTTGAAGTAGAACAGGGCAATAGCGGCGGCCGCGGCGATAAGTGCGGAGGCCCACTCGAATCCTCCCCCAAAGCCGTTGGGCCAGAGCACGTGGTAACCGAAGAACAACGCCAGATTCAGGATCACACCTACCACGGCGGCGGTGATCCCGGTCAGCGGCGCTGTGAACTTCAGTTCGTTGTGCGTCGACTCCACCAGCGGACCGCCGGCAAGGATGAACAGGAACGAGGGCAGGAAGGTGAACCAGGTGACCAGCACAGCCGCCACCGCGCCCGCCAGGAACGGATGGTCGGTGCCGAACATCGGGTGGATGTAGCTGCCAATGAAGCCGACGAAAGTCACCACCATGATCAACGGCCCCGGCGTTGTTTCCCCCAAGGCCAGGCCGTCGATCATCTGCGTGGGCGACAGCCAGCCGTAGTGACCGACCGCACCTTGGTAGACATAGGGCAACACCGCGTAGGCACCGCCGAAGGTGAGCAACGCAGCCTTGGTGAAGAACCACCCCATCTGGGTCAGAGTGCCTTGCCAGCCGAAGATGACGGTCAGCAACCCCATGGGGAGCATCCATAGCGCCGCACCGATCAGGATCAGCTTGAGCAGATAGCTCCAGCGGAAACGGGCATGCGCGGGTGGCGGTGTATCGTCATCGATCAGCGCAGGCCCGTAACTGGCCTTCCCGGAGCCATGCTTGCCAGCGGTCACGAACTTGTCCGGCAGCACTTTTCCGCCGATGTAGCCCAGCACGGCAGCGGCCAGAACGATCAGCGGGAACGGGACGTTCAGGGCAAAAATGGCGACGAAGGATGCTGCGGCGATCGCCCATAGCCAGCCATTCTTCAATGCCCGGGAACCGATGCGGTGCGACGCATGAACGACGATCGCGGTGACCGCCGGCTTGATGCCATAGAAGATCCCGGCAACCACCGGAACGTTGCCGAACTCGATATAGACCCACGACAGCCCGATCAGGATGAACAGCGACGGCAGCACGAACAGCCCGCCAGCAATCACCCCGCCCCAGGTCCGGTGCATCAACCAACCGATGTAGGTCGCGAGCTGCTGGGCCTCGGGCCCGGGCAGCAACATGCAGTAGTTCAGGGCATGCAGAAAGCGCTTCTCGCTGATCCAGCGGCGACGCTCCACCAACTCCTGGTGGAGGATGGAGATCTGTCCTGCCGGCCCGCCAAAGCTGATGAAGCCGATCTTCAGCCAGAACAGCAACGCTTCGAACAAGCCCACCGGGGTCGCTGGCTTGAGGGGGGCTTCGCCCGTGGCCAGCGTCGTCGTTTCAGCCATGACCGTTTTCCTCGTTGGCAAAGGCCGCCAGCAGCCCGTCGAAGATGCCGTTTGCCGCTGCCATCAGTTGGTTGTCATCGGTAATGCTCTCGCGCAGGCCCGCCAGGACACGCTCGATGCCGGACGCTTCCGCAGGCTGGCTGCCACCGACATCGAGGTAGTGAACCAGCGCGGCGATGCGTGAAAGGCCTGGAGCCTGCAGCACGAAGCTGTCGATCAGGGTTTCGAAGGTGACGCGGTGCCCGACATGGCTGAACGCGGCGCCATCGAAGTCAAAGCCCAGTGCATCGGCGGGGCAGTCGCTCGGGGATTCCAGCCAGAGGATTTCCGCGCCGCTGTCGATGAAGCGCTGGATGAGCCAGGCACAGGCCAGCCGGTCGACCCAGGGACGTCGACGGGTTGCCCAGCGACGCCCCTGGTAATGACTGTGGTCCAGCAGCGTGACGGGATGATCCTGAATGTGCGGTTCATCAGGTGAGAGGGCACGGCTGATTGCCGTCTCCAGCGCTTCCAGCGCGGTCTCCGTCTGCTGCTTCGCAACGCCGGGGAAGAAGTCGATCAGGGCCAACTGGGCGAAGCTCTTGCGCAGTTTTCTGACCTGGCGAGCGACCTGCAGGGCGTTCTCGGGAAGCAGTCCCTCCCTGCACGCGGCGACTTCGTCGCGCAGCTTGCTGTACTCCTCACTCCGGTCGAACAGGCCGGCGAAGCGAGTTTCTTCGTCCGGGAATGCCAGCAGAAACGCAGTGCCGCCGCTGACCGTCACATCGCGCTCCACGGACTCGAACGCCTCGCGGCCCGCGTCCTGCTCAGGCAACAGGTACACACCGTCGCGCAGCACGGCAGCGCCGCAAGCCTTCAACGCCCGCCAGGCACGCATACGTTCGGTCGCGTTGGCCGTGGGGAGTGCCAACACAAGAAGAAGCCAATTTTTCATGTAGAGAATCAAACATAAAATGTATGAATCTCTACTTTAGCTCTGTTCTCAGGAAAATGCACTGCCGGGATGAGGGTTCGATTCACTCACGTTGACCGTATCCCCCCAGGGGGGATACGCTAGAAACATGAATCACCCGCACTACCCGGAGGTAGCGCATGCTATCCGTTCTAAAAAATCGTACTTATCGACACCTCTTTCTGGCCCAGGTGATCGCCCTGGTGGGCACTGGTCTGGCGACGGTTGCCCTCGGGCTTCTGGCATTCGACCTGGCCGGCGCCCAGGCGGGAGCTGTATTGGGTACCGCGCTCGCCATCAAGATGGCGGCTTACATCGGCGTTGCACCGGTTGCCGCCGCGTTCGCCGAGCATCTGCCGCGCAAGGCGATGCTGGTCACCCTCGATCTGGTCAGGGCAGCGGTCGCGCTGATGCTGCCCTTCGTCACCGAGATCTGGCAGGTGTACGTGCTGATTTTCGTGCTGCAGTCGGCCTCTGCGGCGTTTACGCCAACCTTCCAGGCCACCATCCCTGACATCCTGCCGGATGAGCGCGAGTACACCCGGGCGCTTTCCCTTTCGCGCCTGGCCTATGACCTGGAAAGCGTGATCAGTCCGATGCTGGCCGCGCTGTTGCTTACGGTGGTCAGCTTCCACAGCCTGTTCGCGGGCACGGTGGTGGGCTTCCTGGTGTCCGCCGCGATGGTCGGTACCGTGGTGCTGCCCCTGGCGGCACGAGGACCCAAACGCAGCATCTATGAACGCACCACCAAGGGCATGCGGATTTTCCTGCGCACCCCGCGGCTGCGTGGCCTTCTTGCACTGAACCTGACGATCGCAGCCGCCAGCGCCATGGTCATCGTCAACACCGTGGTACTGGTGCAATCCAAGTTCGCGCTGCCCCAGAGCTCTACCGCCATGGCCTTGATGGCCTTCGGCGGTGGCTCGATGGTGGTCGCCCTGATGCTGCCCAAGCTGCTGGAACGACTGGACGATCGCAAGGCGATGCTGGCCGGCGGTGCCGTGCTGGTAGCCGGTTTGATCCTGGGTACCTTCGTCTCCAGTTACCCGGCGCTGATCCTGTTGTGGCTGGTGTTGGGTGCCGGCTACTCCCTGGCACAGACACCGTCCGGACGCATTCTGCGGCGCTCGTCCTCAGCCCAGGATCGACCTGCGCTGTTCGCCGCCCAGTTCGCCCTTTCACACGCCTGCTGGCTGATCACCTACCCGCTCGCGGGATGGTTGGGGGCAAGCGTCAGCCTGACGGCTTCGTTCATCGGACTGAGTCTGGTTGCCGCCGTAGCCTGGCTGGTGAGCAAGCGGATCTGGCGCCCGGAGTATGAGGAAGACGTGGTAGCGCACAATCACGATGACCTGCCGGAAGACCACCCGCACGTGGCCAACGGCAATGCGCATGCGCACTCGTTCGTCATCGATGACGATCACCGGAAATGGCCAAAGCCATAAAGCCCGCGTTGCACGGGTTCTATCGATGATCTTCGCGTAATCCAGAAAGAAACAGGGCCGCTTTAGCGGCCCTGTTTGCATCACTCGTGCGAGTGGCCGTGACCCGCATCGCCAGACTTCGATTCGGTATCAGTACCACCGCAGGCAGCCAACAGGCCGAGGAAGCTCAGCACAACGAGCGATTTGAGGATTTTGGTAGTCATCTTCAGCTATTCCAATTGAGATCAAAAAGTCGGGGCGAACAACAGGTTCGCCCCGGCGGGATTACTTCTTCACGTTCAGGTAGTCGCCAGTCGTGTTCAGCACGATGGTGACATCGGCGTTGGTGCGGTTACGCCAGAACCAGCCATGGGTGCCATCGAACAGCGCGGTCAGGTCGCCCTTGTCGCCTTTCACCTGACGCCCTTTGCTGTAGCTGTGGAAATCGCCTTGGGCGGCGTTGTAGATCTCACCGTGGGTGTCGTGGTTGACCGGGCCGGATGCGGTCCATTCATAGCTCACAGTGCTGCCCTTGAGCATTTCCAGCTTGATCTCCCGACCTTCGCCTGGCGTCAGGGTTACGGTGACCTGATCGGACTTGGCGTTGGCAGCAGGTTTGCTGGATACGGGAGCCGCGGGCTGAGGGGCTGCTGCCACTTGCTGTACGGGTGGCGCTACCGGTGCAGGTGCCGGTGCAGCAGCAACGACAGGAGCTGGGGCTGGAGCAGCTGCCGCTTTCGACGCAGCCTCGTCAGCCAAAGCCTCGGCAGCGAGGGTGATCTTGATCTCGCCCATTTGCGTCAGGCCCATGGCGCGGCCCAGGCCGGTCGGGTCGACCGCGTATTCCGAAGGCATCACCACGGTGACCAGCAGGCCCATGGCGACAGCCAGGGCAATGACGGTGGAACGAACGAGTTGGCGGCTGCTCGGCAATTCGCTTGCCGATGGGAGTGGAGAATTGAACATGATCAGGAGTCCTTAAGCGGTCAGAAACAGGCCGGAGATCTGGTAACCCATCAACAGGAAACCAGCACTCATCATTGCGACGTTGGCGGTATAGGCATGACGCCAGAAGCTTGGGGTCTGCCTCCAGAAGCCCATCAGGATCAGAATGGCGCTCAACGCCATCAGCTGACCGATCTCCACCCCTACGTTGAAGGCGATCAGGTTGGGGATCAGCCCATCGGGAGAGATCTCGTATTCCTGGATCTTGGTTGCCAGGCCGAAGCCGTGCAGCAGGCCGAAAATCAGCGTGGCGGCCTTGGTGTTCGGCTGATAGCCGAACCAGCGCTGGAAGGCGCCCAGGTTATCCAGGGCCTTGTACACCACCGAGAAACCGATGATTGCGTCGATGACGTACGAGCTGATGCTGACTTCCGTCAGCACGCCGATCAGCAGCGTCACCGAATGGCCGACCGCAAACAGCGTGACGTACAGGCCGACATCCTTCAGCCGGTAGAGGAAGAAGATGACGCCGAACAGGAACAGCAGATGGTCGTATCCCGTGACCATGTGCTTGGCGCCCATGTAGATGAAGGGGATCAGCATGACCCCGGTGCTTTCCTGGATGAAGCCCTTGTCACCCTCGGCCACGGCATGGGCCAGAGCTTCTGGCATGCCGATGAACAGCGAGGCGACGAGCAGGAACAGCAGATACAACAGGTGGCGTGAACGCATGGCGAACAGGCCCCCACCCTTTAGGGAGTGCGAATGCATGGATCAATCCTTTCTTGCAGTGATTGTTGGCCGCAGAGCGGCCTTGGTCAGGAAGCAAGCACAGGACGGGGTGGGCGTTCGATACGGAAGATGGGGGGCCAAGGCACGGAATCGCCCAGCATGGCCAGGTGTACCGAGGCTTCGAAATGACTGGAGAAGTGGATTGCAGCTGGTATCTGAGGCGTTTCGTGCTGGTGATCGGGCGTCAGGGGGGAGTGGTAGTGATCAGAGCACTGCGCACAACTCAGGGACGAGTCGTGGGAGTGATCATGAGTCAGGCTCTGGGCGCTCTTTGCCGTGATTTGCGAGAGGACGGAAAGTGAATAGGCATGACCGGTCCAGGCCAGCAGAAAGGCCATTGCCAAAGCCACGATCATGGTCGCTGAAAGAAAACGACGAGACATCCCAATGCTTATCCGGTTGAAACACGGTGTGAAATAGCGCGTTTGACCCAACCCCCCCAGGGGGATAGCATGCAGAGCGTAAAGTATCGCCGTCTGAGACTCAAGTCATGTCAGAACACGTTCACGACCAACCGCATGGTCACGCTCATACCCACCAGACTCACGACGCCATCA
Source organism: Lelliottia jeotgali (assembly GCF_977070485.1). Lineage (NCBI taxonomy): Bacteria > Pseudomonadati > Pseudomonadota > Gammaproteobacteria > Enterobacterales > Enterobacteriaceae > Lelliottia > Lelliottia jeotgali. The sequence goes on along the minus strand of NZ_CDRVFO010000032.1, from coordinate 934 downwards.
TCAAACGCCTCAAGCGAGCGGACGGCCACCTGCGCAGCATCATCACCATGATCGATGAAGGACGTGAATGCGTGGACATCGCCCAGCAGCTCCATGCTGTTGAAAAGGCCGTGTGCCAGGCGAAGCGGACACTGATCCAGGACCACATCGACCATTGCCTGGAAGACTCGGTGACAGCCCTGAGCAAGGGCGACCGTTCGGCACTGGACGAATTCAAGCAAATCACCAAATACCTGTAGGCACGGTGCTCGGTTGTTGAATGTTTGAGTACGGCGGTTACCTCGGCCTGTTTCTGGCTGCATTCGGCGCGGCAACCCTGCTGCCCATGCAATCGGAGGCAGTGCTGGGCGGACTGCTGATATCCGAGCGTTTTTCCACAGCCATCCTGCTGGTGGTGGCCACCACAGGCAACGTACTCGGATCGGTTGTGAACTGGCTGCTGGGACGAGGTATCGAGGCTTATCGCGAAAAGCGCTGGTTTCCGGTAAAGCAAGCGGCCTTCGAAAAAGCCAAAGCCTCCTATGAACGTTACGGGTACTGGTCGCTGCTGCTCAGTTGGGTACCCATCATTGGAGACCCGCTAACCGTGATCGCCGGCGTGATGAAAGAGCCGCTCTGGCGGTTCGTCCTGATCGTCACGCTCGCCAAGGGCGGACGGTATCTGGTCCTTGCGATTCTCATCCTGGAGAACCTGAGTTGAGCGCGTACGAATCACCACCTTCGCGGGTTGAACGACACAACGGACAGGACCTCATCAAGTGGATCGCCCTGCTCACGATGGTGCTCGACCACATGCGTCTGGCATGGCCATCACTGGATAACCTGTTCATTCTGGGACGCCTCTCGTTCCCGCTGTTTTGCCTGGCGATCGCCGTGAATGTCTGTCGAACGGAAGTTGGCGCGTTGTTCACTCGCAGCAATGGCCGCTACCTAA
>NZ_CDRVFO010000031.1:0-17876 GCF_977070485.1 Lelliottia jeotgali | reverse complement strand
GACGGGATCGAACCGCCGACCCTCTGCTTGTAAGGCAGATGCTCTCCCGGCTGAGCTAATCACCCTTCGTCTCGGTGTGGCGCGCATTCTACGGATGGACCGCCACCCTGGCAAGCACATTTTTCAACTTTTCTAAAAAAAATTCTCAGGCCTTTCAAAGACCTAGCGCCGTCTACGGTTTCTTTCTTTTATATGGCTGCTGGCCCAATGACAGGGCTGGCCTGGAACGGCTGCACGGAGAATAATGCCCCCCTTATGCATTAAGGAGAGACTCACCCTCATGTGGTTCAAGAACCTGCTGACCTACCGCCTGACCCAGGATGTCCCGTTCGAGGCTGAAGCACTGGAGGCCGCCCTGGCCAGCAAGCCGGCCCGCCCCTGCGCCAGCCAGGAGCTGACCACTTATGGTTTCGTCGCGCCGTTCGGCAAAGGCGAAGACGCTCCCCTGGTGCACGTCAGCGGCGAGTTCCTGCTGATTGCCGCGCGCAAGGAAGAACGCATCCTGCCAAGCAGCGTCGTAAACGATGCTGTCAAAGAGAAGGTCGAAGAGATCGAGACCGAGCAGATGCGCAAGGTCTATAAAAAGGAACGCGACCAGATCAAGGACGAGATCATCCAGGCCTTCTTGCCACGCGCGTTCATCCGCCGCTCGATGATCTTTGCCGCCATCGCCCCGCGCATGGGCATGATCCTGGTCAACTCGGCCAGCGCCAAGCGCGCCGAAGACCTGCTGTCGACCCTGCGTGAGGTGATGGGCTCGCTGCCGGTACGGCCTGCCACGGTTAAGATCGCACCGACGGCGACCATGACCGACTGGGTCAAGTCGCAGAAGGCTGCCGAAGGTTTCTATGTGCTGGATGAGTGCGAGTTGCGCGACACCGCTGAAGATGGCGGTATCGTGCGTTGCAAACGCCAGGATCTGACCGGCGAGGAAATCCAGCTGCACCTGAGCACCGGCAAAGTGGTTACCCAACTGGCCCTGGCCTGGCAGGACAAGCTGTCTTTCGTGCTCGACGACAAGATGGTGATCAAGCGCCTGAAGTTCGAGGAGTTGCTGCAGGAGCAGGCCGAACAGGATGGCGGCGATGAAGCGGCGCAGCAGTTCGATGCCAGCTTCCTGCTGATGATGATGACCTTCAGCGAATTCCTGCCGGTGCTGTTCGAAGCGCTGGGCGGCGAAGAGATTCCGCAAGGGGTCTGACGCAGCTTGGAGCTGCAAGCTGCAAGAAAAATCAAAAGCGGTACAGCGGCGCCCAATACGACGCCGTACTGCTTGCAGCTTGCAGCTGCACTATCATGCCCACGGTGAGGACGACCTCACGACGCACTGCGTGACCACTCCGGGGACGGCCCCATCATTGAAACGATGGAGACTCACTCATGTCCTGGATCATCCTGTTCTTCGCCGGCCTGTTCGAAGTCGGCTGGGCTGTCGGCCTCAAATACACCGACGGTTTCACCCGCCCGCTCCCCACCGTGCTTACCGTCGGCGCCATGGTCATCAGCCTGGGCCTGCTGGGCCTGGCCATGAAAGAGCTGCCGCTGGGTACCGCCTATGCCATCTGGACCGGCGTGGGTGCCGTCGGCACAGTGATCGCCGGGATCATCCTGTTCGGTGAATCCATGGCCCTGGTGCGGCTGGTCAGTGTGGCGCTGATCGTTACCGGCCTGATCGGCCTGAAAGTCAGCGCCAGCTGACGGCTTACGCCTAACGCAGGTCGCCGCGCAAGCGGCTGACCTGCTCGCGCAGCAACTCAGGCTGCGCCACCTCCACCGGGATGGAAGCTCCGGCGACGATGGTCACCCGCGACCACAAGCGCTTGAAGAACCCCTTGCCCGGATCGCGGCTGAAGAAGCTGCCCCACAGCCCCTGCAGCGCCAAGGGAATCACCGGCACCGGGGTTTCTTGAAGAATGCGGCTGACACCACCGCGGAACACATCGATCTCGCCATCGCCGGTCAGCTTGCCTTCCGGGAAAATGCACACCACCTCCCCCGCCGCCAGGTACTCGGCGATACGGGCGAACGCGCGCTCGTAAGTGGCCTGGTCCTCATTGCGCCCGGCAATCGGGATGGCACCTGCGGTGCGGAACACGAAATTGAGCACCGGCAGGTTGTAGATCTTGTAGTACATCACGAACCGGATCGGGCGGCGGATCGCCCCGCCGAGCAGCAGCGCGTCAACGAATGACACATGGTTGCACACCAGCAGCGCTGCGCCTTCGTCGGGGATGCGTTCGAGGTCGCGATGCTCCACGCGGTACATCGAGTGGCTCAACAACCAGATCAAAAAGCGCATGGTGAACTCAGGCACGATCCTGAAGATATAAGCGTTGACCAGGATATTGAGCAGCGACACCACCAGGAACAGTTGCGGGATGCTCAGGTCCGCAAGGCCCAGCAGGACGATGGTGAGGAGCGCCGACACCACCATGAACAAGGCATTGAGAATATTGTTGGCCGCGATCACCCGGGCACGCTGGTCCTCGGCGGTGCGCGCCTGGATCAGCGCATACAGCGGCACGATATAGAAGCCGCCGAATACCCCAAGGCCGACGATCGACAACAGGATCCACCAGGCCTGGCTCATGCCCAGCAGGGTCAGCCAGTCATGCGGTGCTGCGCCGGCCGGCACATCACCGGAGTGCCACCACCAGAGCAGCCCGAACAACGTCAGGCCGAACGAACCGAAGGGCACCAGGCCGATCTCGACCTTGCGCCCACTGAGCCGCTCACACAATAACGAGCCCAGGGCGATACCCACAGAGAACAGGGTCAGGACCAGGGTCACCACCGTGCCGTCACCATGCAGCCAGTCCTTGGCATAGGCCGGGATCTGGGTCAGGTAAATGGCGCCGACGAACCAGAACCACGAGTTGCCGACGATAGAACGCGACACTGCCGGCGGTTGCCCCAGCCCCATGCGCAGGATCACCCACGACTGCTTGAAGATGTTCCAGTCCAGTGGCATTTGCGGTGACACGGCCGCCGCACGCGGGATCCAGCGGCTGGCCAAGTAACCCAGCACTGCGGTGCCCACCACCCCGCCCGCCACCACCGTGGCATAGCTGTCGCTGGCCATCATCACCCCGGCGCCGATGGTGCCGGCGAGAATGGCGAGGAAGGTGCCCATCTCCACCAGGCCGTTGCCACCCACCAACTCTTCTTCACGCAGGGCCTGGGGCAGGATCGAATACTTCACCGGGCCGAACAGCGCCGAATGAGTGCCCATGCCGAACAGCGCCACCAGCATCAGCAGCAGGTTATCGCTGACGAAGCCGAGCGCGCCGATGGCCATGATGGCAATTTCGGCCAGCTTGATCGCGCGGATCAAGGCGTCCTTGGCGAACTTCTCGCCAAACTGCCCGCCCAGAGCCGAAAACAGGAAGAACGGCAGGATGAACAGCAGCGCGCAGAGATTGACCCAGATCGAGCGGTCCCCGTCGCCAAGGCTGAGCTTGAACAGGATCGCCAGGATCAGCGACTGCTTGAACAGGTTGTCGTTGAAGGCACCCAGCGACTGAGTGATGAAAAACGGCAGGAAGCGCCGCTTGCCGAGCAAGGTGAATTGCGAGGAATGACTCATCGTCCTTGTTCCCTGAGGGGCTTTTGTCATTTGAGGCACGCAGGCCGCAATAAGCCACAAATTTGCACGGGAACGCCTGCTACTGGCAAGCCAGGCACGCCGGCACACCGCCCGCCGCGCCAAATGATGGCATTTTGACGCCAATCTTCTTGATATCAGTGTTCAGATTTTGTTACATCTGCCGATTAAACATATAGATGACTGTATCTAACAGAAGGAATGGACCTCCGGTCTCCTCCAACGCACAAGAAAAGGAGCTCAGCAGCATGCTTACCTGGATAGGCGACCTCAGGATCGCCCACAAACTCTTCCTCGGTTTCGGCCTGGTGCTGGGCCTGACCTTGCTCCAGTCGCTGATCAGCTGGGAAGGCATGGGCAGCCTGGTACGCCGCAGCGAGGTGGTCAGTGAGGTGTCGCGCCTCAACGATGCCTTGGGCGACCTGCGTGAGGCGCGCCTGCGCCACGCCATCGCCAATGGCGCAGAAAACGAAGGCAAGGCGTTACAGGGCGCGCTTGAACCGTTCCAGACGCCGCTGGCGAAGCTGCGCGGGACCTTGGTCAAGCCACAGAGCCTGGCGTTGATCGACAAGGCCGAGCAGACCCTTCGCGGGTATGCCGCCAACCAGGCGCAGAGCTTCCAGTCGTACCAGAAAATGCGCGCTGCACAAAAGGAAATGGGCGCCCTTGCCACCCGTTCGTTCGCCAGCATCGAGACCATTCGCACCCAGGTACGCGCCCTGCCCGATGCCGAGCAACGCGTTGTACGCAGCGAAGCGATCAACCAGATCCGCGAGAACCTGATCCTGCTTCGCTACCACGTACGCGGCTACACCGGTAACACCAACGCCGACACCGAAAAACTGATGAACGCACAGATCGCCACCACGGTGAACGAGCTGCCAGGCCTGGTGGCGCGTTTCAATGGCAGCTTCGACGCACAGTTCGCCACCCTGAACCAGCAGGTTCGCGCCTATGCCGAGGCGGTCGAAGCTTTCCGTGGTGAAGTGAGCAAGCTGGTCGCGTGCCGCAACGCCATGGCCAGCGACATAAACACGCTCACAGGCCTGATCGGTGAACTGCTCGACGCCCAGGCAGTGTCGGTGGGCAGCGACAGCCAGTTCGCCAAGAACCTGCAGATCTTCACCACGCTGCTGGCGCTGCTCATGGGCATCTTCGCCGCGCTCATCATCGCCCGCCAGATAAGCGCTCCGCTGCAGCAGGCTTTGCGTGCCATGCAGCAGGTAGCCGCCGGAGATCTCAGCGAGCAACCGGCCAGCCGCCGCCGCGACGAAGTCGGCCAGTTGCAGAATGCCTTGCAGGGCATGACCGGCAACCTGCGCGATTTGATCGCGCAGGTGCGCGACGGTATTTCGCAGATTGCCAGTGCCACCGAAGAACTCTCGGCCATCACCGAGCAGACCAGCGCCGGCGCCAGCAGCCAGAAAGTGGAAACCGATCAGGTTGCCACGGCCATGCAGGAAATGGCCGCCACCGTACACGAAGTGGCGCGCAATGCCGGTGAGGCCTCGCAGGCCGCCAGTGCCACGGACGAGGAAGCACGCGAAGGGGAAAGTGTGGCCAACCGCGCCGTCGCGCAGATCGGCCGGCTGGCCAACCAGGTGGACGCCACAGGCCAAGCCATGGGCGCGCTACGCAACGAGAGCCAGCGTATCGGCAAGGTCATGGACGTTATCAAGGCAGTGGCGGAGCAGACCAACCTGCTGGCGCTCAATGCTGCGATCGAAGCAGCCCGCGCTGGCGAGGCTGGCCGTGGCTTTGCCGTGGTGGCCGATGAAGTGCGCAGCCTGGCGCAGCGTACCCAGGCGTCGACCCTGGAGATCGAGTCGGCCATCGGTAGCCTGGAGGAAGGCACCCGTTCAGTGAGCGAACTGATGGACGAAAGCCAGAGCCTGACCCAGAGCAGCGTGGCGCTGGTGCGTGAAGCCGGGGTAGCGCTGGAAGGCATAACCCAACGCGTTTCGGGGATTCAATCGATGAACCAGCAGATCGCTGCGGCGTCCGAGCAGCAGAGCGCGGTGGCCGAAGAGATCAGCCGTAGCGTGGTGACGGTGAGAGATATTTCCGAGCAGACGGCGCAGGCCAGCCAGCAGACGTCCGCCTCCAGTGTCGAGCTGGCGCGCCTGGGTGGGCAGTTGCAGCAGATGATCAGCCGGTTCCGGTTCTAGTCACTGCAACGACAGGCATGAAAAAACCGCAGCCAGGCTGCGGTTTTTTTCATGCTTTTGAACGTCAGAGCACGAAGGTCAGCAGCACATTGAACGCCAGCGCCGCCACGAAGCCGATGGGCGCCGCCTTGAACAGCAACTGCGGGAACAGCGACGTGCGGCTCTGCTCATTGTTGCAGGAGCCCAGAATCAGGCTGCCGCCGGAGGAGAACGGCGAGATCGAGGTGGCTTGCGCACCCGCAACGATGGCAATGAACAGGATCATGGGCTCGATACCCATGCTCTGTGCAATCGGCAGCACCATGGGGAACAGGGCCGGCGTCACGACGCCCAGGGTGCTGGAGAAGATGGACATGAATGCCGCCACCGCACCGAATACCACCGGCACCATGATTGGCGGGATGCTGGTGCCGATCCAGGAGGCGAGGATGTCGATGGTGCCGGCCTTGATCGCCACGGAAATCAGCATGCCCACACCACAGATCATGATCAGCGTGCCCCAGGGCACGGTCGCCATGGCCTTGCGTTCGTCACCGAGCTTGAGCAACAGGGCGATCACCGAGAACAGGCTGGCGATCAGGCCGATGTCCACCTTGGCGTTGATGAAGGCTACCGTGGCATTGCCCGGCAGGGCGATGCTGGCCACCGGCGCAGCCAGTACCATCAGCATCATCGCCAGGGTCAGCCACAACGTGGTTCGCTGCTGGCTGTTGAGCGCCGCTGGCGCATCGACAGCAACGGCCGAAGCCTTCAACGCGCGGCCATGGCCGGTAAGGAAGACGAATACCCCGATCACCAGCAATGGGATGACCAAGGTGCTGACGAAGATACCGGCAGCGTTGATGAAGGCCTGGTTGTCACTCACGCCGGCGTTGGTCATCAGCCCACGGAAGATGATGCCGCTCTGGCTGGACATGAAGTTGGCCCCGCTGAGCGCGCCATAGTTCACGGCCATGCCGCCGACGATCAGGCTCATGCGGGTACGCTCGCACAGCAGCAGGGTAATCGGCGCCATGAACGCCAGCACGGTGTAGTACCCCGCCCCCATCGCGGCGATCACGGTGGCGGCGAAGAACACGGCGAACGGCAGCAACTGCGGCACTGCCCGGCAGCGGTAGATAAGGTGCTCGGCCAGCTTCTCCAAGGTGCCATTGACCGTGGCGAAGCTATAGAACAGGCAGACCGAGAAGATCACGAAGAAGATCTTGAGCGGCCACAGGCCGATGACCTCCGAAGGGCTCAGGCCCATGCCGAAACAACCGATCAGATAGGCAAAGGCGATGGCGAAAAGGCCGATGTTGATCTTGGTCTTGTAACCGAGGGCCACGGCGACGACGATGGCCGCGACGACGAGCATGCTCATCATGTTGAAAGTGTCCTGTTGTTATTGTGTAAGTATCAGCGCGAACGGTCGAAGCCGAACAGCTTCGCCGGGTTGAGTCTCAGCACCTGAGCACGCTCGCCCGCATCGGGGAGCAGCGCTTCGAAGAAGGCATACTGATCGGCGTAGCTGGTCTGGCATTCGAACTGGGTATTGGGCCAGTCGCTACCCCACAGCAAGCGATCCAGGCCACCCGCCGCTTGCCGTATCCGCGCCAGCAGTACCTGCGCTTTGGCCAGATCGGTCTGGCTGCGATAACCGGCAGACAGTTTCAGCCACAGCTTCGGTTCGCCGAGCAGGTGAAGGAAGGTGCGGTGGCTGTCCTTTCGCGGGTCGATCCCTTCGCCAGGCAGACCAAAATGATCGACCACCACATCCACGCCACAGGCGAGGATCGCCGGCACGATCAATGCCAGGTCATCGAAACCACGCTGGATTTCCACCTGCCAGCCGCGCGCAGCCAGGCGTTTGAACAATGCGGTCCACTCGGGCCCGGCATAGTCTGCCAGGTGCTTGCCGATCAGGTTCAGGCGGATGCCCACCACCCCAACGTCACCCAGCGCATCCAGCTGCTGATCGCTGACCGTCGCATCGACGACCGCCACAGCGCGCAGGCGCTCAGGAAAACGGCGCAGGGCCTGGACCATGAAGCTGTTGTCGGTACCCAGAAAACTGGGCTGGATGAGGACGCCATGGGACAGGCCGTGCTGATCCAGGTGATCGAGGTACTGTTCGATCAGTGCATCGTAGTGCGGGCTATAGCGACGGTTGGCCACCATCGGCAAGTCTTGGCGAAAGATATGGGCATGGGTATCGACGCCGGTGATGGCGGGCAGATAGGGGTTGGTCATGAAGCGAACCCTGGTCGATTGTTATGGCAGCTGAAGCGCTGTGTTGTTATACAAACATGCAGTCATATATATGAATATATGACCATATCTTCAGTCGACCGACTCTGTCAATCGAGCCCCGGGTGGTAAAGTAGTGCCAACTCATCAGCCATGGACCCTTCGCACAATGAGTAACGGGATTCTCGGACAAGACCCGCGCCTACCGCTTTATCAGCAAGTACGGGAAGAAATCCTCGCCAGGATCGCCGCCGGGCAATGGCTACCGGGTGCACCGATACCTACTGAAACGGAGCTGACCCGCCTCTACGGTGTCGCCATCGGCACTGTGCGCAAGGCGGTCGACACCTTGGTCAATGAAGGTCTGTTGTTGCGCAGCCAGGGCCGAGGCACCTTCGTGAGACGCCCTGACTTCGAGGGTTCACTGTTTCGGTTTTTCCGACAGGTGGATTCGACCGGCCAGCGCCTGGTGCCGATCAGCCGCATACTGGACAGGCAGTTGCGCGAGCCGCCGGCTGAAGTCAGCGCAGCCCTCGGGCTGGACAACGCAGAACAGGTCATCTGGCTCGAGCGCCTGCGCCTGGTAGATGGCCGCCCGCTGTTCCATGAGCAGATCTGGCTACCGGCTGCGCGTTTCATGGCCCTGCTGGATATTGATGCAGACGCCTTCGGCGACCTGCTCTACCCTTTCTACGAGTCCCACTGTGGCCAGTGCGTAGCCTCGGCCAAGGAAACACTGACAGTCGGTACTGCCGATTCCGCCAGTGCCGGCCACCTGGCAATCAGGGAAGGTGCGCCCGTGGTGGTCATTCAGCGCACGGCCCTGGGTTACGACCGCAACCCGCTGGAGTACCGCGTTTCCCAGGCAGCAGCAGAAGGCTTCCGCTACCAGATCGATATTTCGTGAGGCGATGCCGGGCATCGGCAAAGGTTCATGTGCCCTGGCCTGCGACGACGCGCCACTGCGACCATCGTCGGCGCTGACGAACCCCCGCCTGCGTGCCAGACTGACTGATCGGGACCGCGTTACTTTTTTTGCTCCGGAGTCTTCATGTCGTTGTCCAGCGGGCTGATCGCCCTGGTCGCCCTGGCCTACATGGCCGTCATGTTCGCCATCGCCTTCTACGGCGACCGCCGCAGCACACCATTGCCGCCTCGGCTGCGCGCCTGGGTGTATAGCCTGTCACTGGCGGTGTACTGCACCAGCTGGACTTTCTTCGGTGCGGTCGGCCAGGCGGCCGAGCAACTTTGGGCGTTCCTGCCGATCTACCTGGGCCCGATCCTGCTGCTGATCTTCGCACCCTGGGTGCTGCAGAAGATGGTGCTGATCAGCAAGCAGCAGAACATCACCTCGATCGCCGACTTCATCGCTGCGCGCTACGGCAAGTCGCAGACCCTGGCCGTAGTGGTGGCGCTGATCTGCCTGGTCGGGGTGCTGCCCTACATCGCTTTGCAGCTCAAAGGCATCGTGCTCGGTGTCAACCTGCTGATCGGCGCGAATGCCGACGCCACCGGCACCCGCGTACAGGACACCGCGCTGGTGGTGTCGCTGGTACTGGCGCTGTTCGCCATCGTCTTTGGCACGCGCAGCCTCGACGTGACCGAACACCACCGCGGCATGGTCCTTGCCATCGCGTTCGAGTCGCTGATCAAGTTGCTGGCCTTCCTCGCCGTCGGCGTGTTCGTGGTGTTCAACCTGTACGACGGGTTTGACGACCTGTTCACCCAGGCACGCCAGTCGGTGCTGCTGGACAGCTACTGGCAGGAGACGATCAACTGGCCATCGATGGTGGTGCAGACCGCCGTGGCGATGATGGCGATCATCTGCTTGCCCCGGCAGTTCCACGTGACCGTGGTGGAGAACATCGAGCCACAGGACATGCGCCTGGCGCGCTGGGTGTTCCCGATGTACCTGGCCCTGGCCGCGCTGTTCGTGGTGCCCATTGCCTTGGCCGGGCAAATGCTGCTGCCAGGTGCGGTGATTTCCGACTCCTTCGTGATCAGCCTGCCGTTGGCCGAAGCGCACCCGAGCCTGGCCTTGCTGGCCTTCATCGGCGGTGCCTCGGCCGCCACCGGCATGGTCATCGTCGAGGCCGTGGCGTTGTCGACCATGGTTTCCAATGACATGCTGCTGCCGTGGCTGTTGCGCCGCAATAACGCCGAGCGGCCCTTCGAGGTGTTCCGCCACTGGATGCTGTCGGTGCGCCGGGTGACCATCGTGGTCATCCTGCTGCTGGCCTATGTCAGCTATCGCCTGCTTGGCTCTACCGCAAGCCTTGCAACCATCGGCCAGATTGCCTTCGCCGCCGTGACCCAACTCACTCCAGCCATGCTCGGTGCGCTGTACTGGAAGCAAGCCAACCGCCGTGGCGTGTTCGCCGGCCTCGCAGCGGGTATCTTCCTGTGGTTCTACACCCTGGTGCTGCCGATCGCCGCCCACAGCCTGGGCTGGTCGCTGCAGCTGTTCCCGGGCCTGGCGTGGCTGCACGGCAACCCGCTGGGCCTGCCGATCACGCCGCTCACCCAGGGCGTGGTGCTGTCACTGGCGGGCAACTTCACGTTGTTCGCCTGGGTCTCGATGCTGTCACGCACGCGCGTGTCGGAGCACTGGCAGGCCGGGCGCTTCATCGGCCAGCAGACCAGTGCCCGCCCCAACGGCAAACCGCTGCTGGCGGTGCAAATCGATGACCTGCTGACGCTGGCCTCACGCTTTGTCGGTGAGGAACGTGCCCGGCAAAGCTTCATCCGCTTTGCCTATCGCCAGGGCAAAGGCTTCAACCCCAACCAGAACGCTGACGGCGACTGGATCGAACACACCGAGCGCCTGCTCGCCGGGGTGCTCGGCAGCTCCTCGACCCGCGCAGTGGTCAAAGCGGCCATCGAAGGCCGCGACATGCAGCTTGAAGACGTCGTGCGAATCGCCGACGAAGCCAGCGAAGTGCTGCAGTTCAACCGCGCGCTGCTGCAAGGCGCCATCGAGAACATCAACCAGGGCATCAGTGTGGTCGACCAGAACCTGCATCTGGTGGCCTGGAACCGTCGCTACCTGGAGCTGTTCAACTACCCCGACGGATTGATCAGCGTGGGCCGGCCGATCGCCGACATCATCCGCTACAACGCTGAACGCGGCCTGTGCGGCCCTGGCGAGGCACAGGTGCATGTGGCGCGGCGCCTGCACTGGATGCGCCAAGGCCGTGCGCATTCGTCCGAGCGGCTGTTCCCCAATGGCCGGGTGATCGAACTGATCGGCAACCCGATGCCCGGGGGCGGCTTTGTGATGAGCTTCACCGACATCACCCCATTCCGCGAGGCCGAACAGGCGTTGCGCGATGCCAACGAGCGCCTTGAACAGCGGGTGGCCGAACGCACCCACGAGCTGTCGCAACTGAACCAGGCCCTGTCGGAGGCCAAAAGCCAGGCCGAAGCGGTCAGCAAGTCCAAGACCCGCTTCCTGGCAGCGGTCAGCCATGACCTGATGCAACCGCTCAACGCCGCGCGCCTGTTCTCCGCCGCCTTGTCGCAGCAGGCCGAGGGCATGAACGACGAGGCCCAACAGTTGGTGCAGCACATGGACAGCTCGCTGCGTTCGGCCGAAGAGCTGATCAGCGACCTGCTGGATATCTCGCGCCTGGAAAACGGCAAGATCACCCCCGACATCAAGCCGTTCGCCCTGAATGAGCTGTTCGATACGCTGGGTGCCGAGTTCAAGGTCCTGGCCGCCGAGAAGGGGCTGGAGTTCCGCTTGCGCGGTAGCCGCCTGCGCATCGACAGTGACATGAGGCTGCTACGCCGGGTGCTGCAGAACTTCCTTACCAACGCCCTGCGTTACGGCAAGAGCCCGATCCTGCTGGGCGCCCGGCGCCAGGGCGAACGGCTGTGGCTGGAGGTGTGGGACCGCGGCCCGGGCATCGCCGACGACAAGCTGCAGGTGATCTTCCAGGAGTTCAAGCGCCTGGACAGCCACCAGACCCGCGCCGAAAAGGGCCTGGGGCTGGGCCTGGCGATTGCCGATGGCCTGTGCCGGGTACTCGGCCACACGCTGCAGGTGCGCTCATGGCCCGGCAAAGGCACCGTGTTCCGCGTCAACGTACCGATCGCCCGCCAGGCCGTAGCTGCGCCGAGCGCACCGGTGGAGCAAGCCAGCCAACCGCTGGCCGGGCTGCAGGTGCTGTGCATCGACAACGAAGATAGCATCCTGATCGGCATGAACAGCCTGCTCAGCCGCTGGGGCTGCCAGGTGTGGACGGCGCGCAACCGCGCCGATTGCGAGGCGTTGCTGGCGCAAGGCATGCGCCCGCATCTGGCGCTGGTGGACTATCACCTGGATGACGGCGAAACCGGAACCGGGCTGATGGGCTGGCTACGCGCCCGCCTGGGCGAGCCGGTGCCTGGGGTGGTGATCAGCGCCGACGGCAGCAAGGAAACCTTGGCCACGGTTCATGCCGCCGGCCTCGATTACCTGGCCAAGCCGGTCAAGCCCGCGGCCTTGCGCGCACTGCTCAATCGCCATCTGAGCCTGGTTCAGTAACCGCCTCGTCCGGCAACCTTTCATCCGTCAGCGCCCGCTCCAGCAAGTCGGCCGGCAGGCTCTTGCTGGCACGGGCGCCGAGCAGCTTGAGCTGCTCACTGCGGCTGACCAGATTGCCACGCCCTTCACAGAGTTTGTTGCGCGCTGCGGCATAGGCCTTGTCGACCTGCTGCAGGCGATTGCCCAGCTCGTCAAGGTCCTGGATGAACAGCACGAACTTGTCATACAGCCAACCGGCGCGTTCGGCGATCTCGCGGGCGTTCTGCCCCTGGCGTTCTTGCTTCCATAAGCTGTCGATGACCCTCAGGGTAGCGAGCAAAGTGGTCGGGCTGACGATCACGATCTGCCGGTCGAAGGCCTCCTGGAACAGGTTCGGCTCGGCCTGCAGGGCTGCCGAGAACGCGGCCTCGATGGGCACGAACAACAGCACGAAATCCAGGCTGTGCAGGCCTTCCAGGCGGCTGTAGTCCTTGCTCGACAGCCCTTTCACGTGGCTGCGCAGCGACTGTACGTGCTGCTTGAGCGCGCTTTCATCATTGCTGCTGACGAACTGCTGGTAGGCAGTGAGGCTGACCTTGGCATCGACCACCACCTGCTTGTCACCCGGCAACATGATCAGTACGTCTGGCTGGAAGCGCTCGCCATCGGCGCTCTTGAGGCTGACCTGGGTCTGGTACTCGCGGCCCTTTTCCAGCCCGGCATGCTCCAGCACACGTTCGAGAATCAACTCACCCCAGTTGCCCTGGGTTTTCTGGCCCTTGAGCGCCTGGGTAAGGTTGGTGGCTTCGTCGGACAGGCGCAGGTTGAGTTGCTGCAGGCGCTCCAGTTCCTTGCCCAGCGAAAAGCGCTCACGGGCTTCCTGCTGGTAGCTTTCCTCGACACGCTTTTCGAAGGCCTGGATGCGCTCCTTGAGCGGGTCGAGCAACTGACCCAGGTGCTGCTGGCTGGTCTGGGCAAAACGCTGCTCGCGTTCGTCGAAGATCTTCGTGGCCAGCTCGGCGAACTGCGCACGCAGGGTATCGCGGGCTTCCTGCAGGTCTTCAAGGCGCTGCTGATGGCTATCCTGCTGCTCACGCAGCTCAGCTTCCAGGCGTGCTGCCTGGGCCTCCAGGCGACGCAGTTCAGCTTCCCGGTTGACGCGCTCGAGGTGCCAGGCGTGGGCGGCGTCACGGGCATTGTCGCGGTCAATCTGCAGCAGCTCGAGTTCGCGGCCCTGGGCGGCCAGTTGGGCCTGCTTGAGCGTGTTGGCTTCGCTCAGGTCACTGACCTCGTCCCGGCTGGCATCCAGTTGCGCCTGTAGGCCCGCCTGCGCCAGCAGGGCCCCATTGAGGCGCTCTTCTAGCAAGGCCCGCTCGCCTTGGCGGGCAGCCTGGCGGCGCTGCACATGCATGACCCAAACAAGGCAAGGCAAGGCGCCTGCCACCAAGCCCAGCACAATGCTGGTCAGATCCACTGCCATGCTTACCCCGAACAGTCTGTCGCAAATGAGGTGCAGCTTAACAGTCCGTTTGTTCCTGCGCCTGCCCAGGCTCACTGGCCTGGCAGAGCCGCGCATACTCCAGTTGCGCACGGCGGTCGCCGGCGCGCGCCGCCTGGCGCAGCAGTTCATGACCGATGCGCCTGTCACGGGAATTGCCGCAATCGCGGCAGAGCATCTGCCCCAACCGGCTCTGGGCCACTACCACGCCCTCCCGAGCCGGCTGTTTGAGCAGGCGTCCGGCCAGATGCTTGACCTGAGGCTTCTCGCCCAGGCGCGGGTTGTCCAGCAGCCATAGGGCCACTTTCAATGAAAAGCGTTTGGACGAAGGGGCTGATGAAGAAACAGCGGGTTCGGTGGGGGATTTACCGCGAAATTTCATGACAAACAGAGAAGGCAATTCGAAAGGCGCGTCACTCTACCCTTTTTTTCATGTCGTGGCCTGACGATTTTCTGAGTCCGGAAAGAAATTTCGATGATCTTTTCTTGACGTTCCCAAGTGGATGACCGGCGGGTCTGCCGCTGCCTGATGATTGTCGGACAGTTCTGTAATTTGCTGGCACTCCCGTCCTAGAGCAAGCGCTCGGGACAATCCACAGTTCCTGTGGATAACTCGGTGGACAACCCCCCAAACCACCCCGCAAACCCGCGTGAAACGGGGCTTGCAGTCAAACTGACGATTTTTTCACCAGCAAAAAATAGTGTTTTTTTTCATTGACTTAAGGTGCCAGTCAAGGCATTGGCAGGCTTAGCGGGGGGTGTCGCCAAGCTGTTACAAGTCACGCCTCGTATGTGAACAAGTGCACCGAAAACCTGCATTTGAATGCACGAAATTGGTACATCCAGCCGGTTGTGGGCCATTTGCCCCCTCTTCACACAACGCAAAAGAAACGCCATACTGCACGGCTTACCTGAAGAAATGTGACAAAGCTTGCAAAGTACCCAAGCTTCCGGTAAGGTGCGCCTCGTTAGTACCAAGCTGAAAGTCAATTCTGGCCAGAAGCGTCCTTGCAGGCCTGCTCCCCCCAAGAGCAACACTGCTGAAACCAGGACCGGCCCTTTCGATGATTCACTCACCAGCCTTGCGCTGTTCAGCACGAATCACGTGACAGATTGATCAGGATTCCATACCGATGGCCTAGAACCTTGGCCCCGGCATGCTGCCTGCCCTCTGAAGTACCTACCAGTCAGCCCAAGCGCCCACCTTATGATTGCGCCCCCTCTGGCTGCCCTGTTCCAGTCAGGTTCGTTCGTCCCTTAATAAAGGCGTCACTGGAACGTTTCTATCATGCACGGATCATAATCCCCGTGTTTAAAGCAGGAACATCCAACAATATGCAAACTCATCATCAAATTCAGGCTGCCATTGGCACCCTTTCCCAGGCCTTCTCGCCGTTGAAGTGCCTTATCACTGCCCCACGCAAGGGCAACTTCAGCTTCACCCTGGTGGACGAGCACGGCGTTGCCTGCCACACCGAACGCCTGTACCCAGAACAGTACAGCCGCTCGGAACCGCTGCAGGCCGTCATTGCCCGGACGCGCCAGTCGCTCACTGCGTGAGCGGCGAATACCGTAGCATTCAGCTGTTGAATGCAGTAAACGGTAAGCTACCTGATCGTTCTTGGCCTAATTGCCGCAGGGCATATAGCGCCGAACGTCAGGCAGCAATCGATTTAAAAACAGCCCTTTACACCACGATTATCACACTACACTTCAACTCGAGCGGCCCTTGCCGCTTCCGGCGGGCCTGATCACTCACCAGCTGCCAAGCTCCCACGCCCGTCGGCCCCTTACTGCTCGAGGGCATCATGGGTATTGCGGCGAATGAATTGTGTCAGTATGTGATTCGACCAACCTTGGTCTACCTCAATCGTCATTGCGCCAGTGCCGAAGCCCTTTTGCTGGGCATCGCGGCCAGCCAGTCGGCACTCGGTTCGGCGCTGCATGACCGCCGTGGCCACGGCCTGTACCGTATCGGCGAGCATCGCCATCGGGCGGTCTGGGACGATTTCCTCGCCCGTGACCCTGAGTTGGCCAGCCTGGTTCGCGGCCTGGCGAGCCAGCATGCCTTCCTGGGCGGCCCGCACCTGGAACTGGCAGTCAACCTGCGCTACTCCACCGCCATTGCCTGGATGCTGATCGAGGCTCAAGCCACACCCCTGCCTGCCGTTGACGACCTGCTAGGCCAGGCGCGAATCTGGCGCCAGATTTTTCACCCCCAAGGTCGTCTGCGCGACTTCACTCAAGCCTGGCATCTGTGTATTGCTCAGAAATTGCCGCAGGCATCTTAAGAAACGTCCTACAGCATTGCCGGAAAAAATGGAATTTTGGTCGGATTGTCCTACAAAACCGCTCTATCTCCTGCGATACAGGCTATGGCGCGGCGCGTGAATTGTTGGTAGCTTTTCGCCCCGGAGATCCCAAGGAGTTTCTAATAATGAAAAAAGTAATGCTCAAAACCTCCCTCGGCTTGGCCGTGGCTTTCGCTTCCAGCCATCTGTTCGCTGCCGGCTTTGCCCTCAATGAACAGAGCATCAGCAGCATGGGGACAGGTTTCGCGGGACGTTCTTCTTCTGCCGAAGATGCCAGTACCGTGTTTGGCAACCCGGCAGGCATGTCACGCCTCAAGCGCGAACAGTTCACCGTGGGCGGCGCAGCCGTCATCGCCAAAACCGATATCTCGGGCCCTGGAAGCAACCTCGGGGGGGAAACCGATGGTGACATGGTGCCTGTAGTCGGCGTGCCGATGGGTTACTACGTCAAACCCATCGATGATCACTGGAGCGTCGGTTTCGGCGTTTATGTACCGTTTGGCCTGGTAACCGACTACGGTAGCGACGATGCCGCGCGCTACTGGGGTAAAAAGAGCCACGTCGAAGTCGTCACCTTCCAGCCCACCGTCAGCTACGCCTTCAACGATAAAGTTTCGATCGGTTTCGGCCCGACCATCAACCGCATCAAGGGCGAACTGGGCTCGAGCCTGATCAACCCGTTCACCCCGGGCAGCAATGACGGTGAAGTGAAGATCAAGGGCGACGATACCGCCATCGGTTACAACATCGGTATCCTGGTGCAAGCCACAGACCGCACCCGCGTAGGCCTGACCTACCACTCCATGGTCGACTACAAGCTCGAAGGCAAGACCCGTGTCAGCACACCATTGATCGGCCCCTTCAACGGCGACAAGTTCGACGCCAGCCTTAAGATCAAGACACCGGAATCGGTCGACCTTTCGGTCACCCATGAGCTCGACGACCAATGGACCCTCTACGCGGGCAGCACCTGGACCCGCTGGAGCCGCCTGGAAGACATCACCGTGCAGAACGATGTTCCGGCACCGCTGGCAGGTTCGGCGTTCGAGACCATCAGCGAAGAGCAGAACTGGCATGACACCTGGGCCCACGCCATTGGCGCGTCCTACAAGGTGAACAAGGAGTGGGTGCTGCGCACCGGCTTTACCGTCGACCAGTCGCCAACCAACAACCACGACCGTTCACCACGCATCCCGACCGGCGATCGCAAGGTGTTCAGCCTGGGTGCGGGCTGGAGCCCGAACGACGACATGACCATCGACGTGGCCTACTCCTACCTGTGGGAGGAAGACACCAAGGTCAACCAGGTCAGCGCCAGCAAAGGCAGCTACCAGGCCAAGTACGAGAACAGCGCTCACGGTGTGGGTGCCTCCCTCACCTACCGCTTCTGATACGTACGGCTGTGTGAACGCCGCCCTTGTGGCTGATGCCAGTCAGTTAGCTTAATCAGGGCTGCTACGCAGCCCATCGCCGGCAAGCCAGCTTGTATGGTAGGACTCGAAGGGGTGGGTGGGACCTAAAGCCGGCTTCTGACTGTTCGCAGCAGTACAGACCGTGG
>NZ_CDRVFO010000030.1:0-25538 GCF_977070485.1 Lelliottia jeotgali | reverse complement strand
GTTGTTGTACCTGCTGGGTTATGCGGGGTGATTTGGGGCTGCTGCGCAGCCCTTTCGCGACACAAGGCCGCTCCTACGGACGAGCTCAATCATCGCGGACGATACTGTTGTCGACGGTGGCTTCCTTAGTCACCTTGACCGGGTTGTTGTACCTGCTGGGTTATGCGGGGTGATTTGGGGCTGCTGCGCAGCCCTTTCGCGACACAAGGCCGCTCCTACAGACGAGCTCAATCCCCGGTAGGAGCGGCCTTGTGTCGCGAAAGGGCCGCAAAGCGGCCCCCACAATCTCAAGCCTCGCTCATTTCTTCCAGGCGACGTGGCACAGGCTCTACCGAAACGCGCCCCGCCAGCCCCACGCGCATGTCATTGCCACTCGGCTGCTGATACAAGCTCAGCCCAAACTCCGGCAACACCGCCAGCAAGTAATCGAAGATATCGCCCTGGATCCGTTCGTACTCGGCCCACACGGTCGTGGTGGTGAAGCAGTAGATCTCCAGCGGCACCCCCTCGGCGCCGGTCTGCATCTGCCGGACCATGCAGGTCATGCCTTGGTGCACGTTGGGGTGGTTCCTCAGGTAAGCCAGGGCAAAGGCGCGGAAGGTGCCGATGTTGGTCAGCTGGCGGCGGTTGGCCGACAGCTCGGCCACCGGCCCCAGAGCTTCGTTCCATTCATGGAGCTCCTGGCGCTTGCCGGCCAGGTAGTCACCGAGCAGGCGCACTCCGCTCAGGCGCTGTTCTTCTTCTCGGGTCAGAAAACGCACGCCCGCCGCATCGATGAACAGGCTGCGTTTGATCCGCCGGCCGCCCGATTGCTGCATGCCGCGGTAGTTGCGGAACGACTCGCTCATCAGCCGCCAGGTGGGGATCGAGACAATGGTCTTGTCGAAGTTCTGCACCTTAACCGTGTGCAGGGTGATATCGACCACATCGCCATCGGCGCCGACCTGGGGCATTTCGATCCAGTCGCCGACGTGCAGCATGTCGTTACTGGTGAGCTGCACGCTGGCGACGAACGACAACAGGGTGTCCTTGTACACCAACAGCAATACTGCCGACATCGCACCCAGGCCTGACAGCAGCAACAGGGGTGAACGGTCGATCAGGGTGGCGACGATGACGATGGAGGCGAAAATCCACAGCATCATCTTCGCCAGTTGCACATAGCCCTTGATCGAGCGGGTGCGGGCATGTTCGGTGCGGGCGTAGATGTCGAGCAGGCCATCGAGCAGGCACGACAGCGCCAGGGTCATGAACAGCAGGGTAAAGGCCAGCGCCATATTGCCAAGGAAGTGCTGGGCGGTATCGGACAGCTCCGGTACCAGTTTCAGCCCGAACTGGATGACCAGCGACGGTGTGGTCTGCGCCAGGCGGTGAAACACCTTGTTGTGGCGCAGGTCGTCGAGCCATTTGAGCGCAGGCTGGCGGGCCAGCAAGCGTGTGCCGTGCAGGATCAGAAAGCGCGCCAGGCGGCCGATTACCAGGGAAACCAGCAGCAGCACGGCCAGGCCGATGGCGGCGTGGAGCATGGGGTGTTGGTCGAGGGTGCCCCACAGGTCGAGGCTGTCGCGCCAGATTTTTTGCATATCCATGAGCTTGAGTACGGTCTTTGCTTGCGAAACGAAGCGCCATTAGAGCGCGGATGGCGACAAAGTTGCCAAAAGAAATTCGGCTCCGGCTGCAGAAAACGTTACCCTATGCAACTGAATTTCCCGCACTTGCCTGAGGTTACCTCCGTGTTCTCCCAATTCGCCCTGCATGAACGCCTGCTTAAAGCCGTGGCCGAGCTTAAATTTGTCGAGCCAACCCCGGTGCAGGCCGCGGCCATCCCCTTGGCCCTGCAAGGGCGTGATCTGCGTGTGACCGCGCAGACCGGCAGCGGCAAGACCGCGGCCTTCGTCCTGCCGCTGCTCAACCGCCTGGTCGACCTGAAAGGCGCGCGCGTCGAGATCCGCGCGCTGATCCTGCTGCCGACCCGCGAGCTGGCCCAGCAGACCCTCAAGCAAGTGCAGCTGTTCTCGCAGTTCACCTACATCAAGGCGGGCCTGGTCACCGGCGGTGAGGACTTCAAGGAACAGGCCGCCATGCTGCGCAAGGTGCCGGACGTGCTGATCGGCACCCCGGGCCGCCTGCTCGAGCAGCTCAATGCCGGCAACCTCGACCTGTCCCACGTGCAGGTGATGATCCTCGACGAAGCCGACCGCATGCTCGACATGGGCTTCGCCGAAGACATGGAGCGCCTGTGCAAGGAGTGTGAAAACCGCGAGCAAACCCTGCTGTTCTCGGCCACCACCGGCGGCGCGGCCCTGCGCGACATCATCGGCAAAGTGCTGAAAGACCCTGAGCACCTGATGCTCAACAGTGTTTCGCAGCTGGCGGAAGGCACCCGCCAGCAGGTCATCACCGCTGACCACGACCAGCACAAAGAGGCGATCGTGCAGTGGCTGCTGGCCAACGAAAAATTCGACAAGGCGATCATCTTCACCAACACCCGCGTGCTTGCCGACCGTATCTACGGTCACCTGGTCGCCAAAGACGTAAAAGCGTTCGTGTTGCACGGTGAGAAGGACCAGAAGGACCGCAAACTGGCCATCGAGCGGTTCAAGCAAGGCAGCTCCAAGGTACTGGTAGCCACCGACGTGGCGGCCCGTGGCCTGGACATCGACGGCCTCGACCTGGTGATCAACTTCGACATGCCGCGCAGCGGCGACGAGTATGTACACCGCATTGGCCGTACCGGCCGTGCCGGCGGCGAAGGCCTGGCGATTTCGTTGATCACCCACAATGACTGGAACCTGATGTCCAGCATCGAACGCTACCTCAAGCAGCAGTTCGAGCGCCGTGTGATCAAGGAAGTGAAGGGCACCTACAACGGGCCGAAGAAGGTAAAGGCGTCGGGCAAGGCTGCCGGCACCAAGAAGAAAAAGACCGAGAAGAAAACTGGCGACAAGAAGGCCGTGAAGCGCAAGCCTACCGCCAAGCCGAAGGCCAATGCACCGCTGACCAGCTCCGATGGCCTGGCACCGCTGAAAAAGCGCAAGCCTGCTGCTGAGTAATCAGTCAATGCTGGCCCTATCGCCGGCAAGCCGGCTCCCACAGGTACTCCATCAGCCTCAAGGGCGATGCAATCACTGTGGGAGCTGGCTTGCCGGCGATAGGGTCTTGATGTAATAGATCAATCCGCCTTCTTCTCCGCCTCCTTCAGCTCCTTGATCCGCTTGTCGATCAGCTGACACTTGTCGGGCAAGTCCTTGCTCGCCGTCCCCAGCTCCATCCCCTGGAGCTCATCGTTAATGTCCTTGGCTTTCTGCGGGTTCTGTTCGGTCAGCTGGCTCACCAGCCCGGCCAGTTCTTCACGTTTCTGGGTGGCCTCTTCCGGCGTGCAGGCCCAGGCGGGCAGGGCGCAGAACAGGGCGGTCGCACAGGCGATGCGCAGCAGCGGTTTCATCCTTTATACCTCCGGCGGTGGGGATGCCTGGTGGAGGCGCCTGCATGCCGGTAAGTTCCGCCTCCACGACCGGCGGAAGCCCCTGTGCACCGCTGGCCTGCACAGCATCGGCCCGATCTTCATCCCGGTGGCGGGCATCATGGCCGCCATCCCATACATCTCCAGCTTCATCAGCCAGTTCATTGGCCCGCTGTTCCTGGCCATGGGCGCCGATGCCGGCATCGCCGGACCGATCTTCATCGCCTCGGACCTGGGCGGTTACCAGCTGGCCCAGGCGCTGTCGCACAGCCCTGAAGGCTGGATTCTCGGCCTGATCACCGGTTTTCAGTGCGGTCCGACGGTGATCTTCGTCATCCCGGTGGGCCTGGCCATGCTCAACAAGGCCGACCACAAGTACATGGCGCTGGGCATCATGGCCGGTTTGCTGAGCATTCCGATCAGCATCGTACTGATTGCCATGGGCATGCAGGCCATGGGCCTTGGCGTGCGCCCGGACATCGCCACCGCAGGCGCGGCGACCCAGGCGCTGCACTTCACCCTGCCGACCTTGCTGCGCAACTTGTCGCCGCTGATCCTTTTCTGCGTGGCGCTGGCGGCGGCCCTGCGGTACTTCCCCAACCTGATGGTGAGCCTGTTCCTCAAGCTGGGGCAATTGATGTACGCGGCGGCGACGCTGGTACTGGTGGCGTCGATCGTCGAGTACTTCACCGGTGCATTCACTGCGCTGTTCGGCGGCTGGGGCTTTGCGCCGATCATCGCTGACAAGGACGACCAGTTCCGGGCGCTGGAAATTGCCGGTTACGTCGGCATCATGCTGTGCGGTGCGTTCCCGATGGTCTACCTGATCAAGCGCTTCCTGTCGCGGCCGATCGAAACGGTGGCCTCCAGGTTTGGCCTGTCGCCGGTGGGCGCTGCCGGCGTGCTCGCTGCTTCGGCGAACATCCTGGCAATGTTCCGCCTGGTGGGCGACATGCCGCCGAAAGACAAGGTGCTGGTGATCGCCTTCGCCGTGTGCGCAGCCTTCACCTTTGGTGACCACCTGGCCTATTCGGCCAACTTCCAGCCCACGCTCATTGGCCCGCTGATCATCGGCAAACTTGCCGGCGGCCTGCTGGGCATGCTCCTGGCCTACTGGCTGGCAGTGCCTAAAGCTGAGGAACTGGGCCGCCAGGAGCAACAGGCGGGGCTGTTGCCGGTCAGCGCACCGTTGCACTGACGGGGCCAGGCATCGTTCAATGCCGTCCGGCGCGTGCCGCAGGGCGGCATGCGTGCCCCTCTTTCCACCCGCAGGCCGCAGCCATGAACAGCGACCACGCCAACCGCCTGGCCACGGTGATTCGCAGCATCGGCAGCGACGCACTGGGCCCGGCCATCGACACTGCGCTCAAGGGCGTGGTCGATTACGACATGAGCTGCGCTTACCTGTTTCGCTTCAACCAGCCGGCGCTGTTGGTGCACGATGGCTACAACCAGCGGGTGACCGAGCGTACGCTCAAGGCGTATCTGCGCGGGGGCTATTTGCTCGACCCGTTCTACGTCGCTTGCACCAACAATCACCCCACGGGGCTGTGGCGCATGAGCGAGCTGGCGCCGGACAGCTTCTTCGCCTCGGGCTTTTCCATCTCGCCCGACATCCACCCCTGTGTCTCGTCGCACCACGGCAGCTTGATCGAAGAAATCGGCTTCATCGTCCCTGTGCGCCCACGCACGGCGCTGGTGTTTTCCTTGATGCGCGGCTTGCACAAGGGGGCGTTCGAAACCGATGAAACCCAACGCCTCGCTGCGCTGACGCCGCTGATCGATGCCATTTTCAGCCAGCACCTGCACCTTGCTCATGCCGAAGACTTGGCCGACCCGCAGGACTCGGACAGCCAGTTGGAAGACGCCTTCGTCGATATCCTCCAGGGCCAGTTGACCGAAACCCAGCGGCATGTGGCCAAGCTGATTTTGCAGGGGCACAGCAGCCAGTCGATCTCGCGGGCGCTGGGGATTTCGGCAGGGACGGTCAAGGTGCACCGGCACAACATCTGGCAGCGGTTGGGGATTGCCGGGAATGCGGAGTTGTTTCGGTTGTTTATTGGCTATCTCACCAAGCAGCAATGATCTGAAGGCTATGGCCTGTAATGGATCTGTGCGGCTTTTCTATCTCGGCTGTAATCCCTTTCCGAAACTGGCGTTTAACCTCCTGGCCCCATTGATGCGCGAGTGACCTCGTCCTAGTCTCGCGATGAAAGAGGAGGTATCGTATGTACATCTGTAAATACAGGGCGCCCCATGATATTTGAGTGGGACGCAACGAAAAATCAAACCAATATCCGAAAGCACGGCATCGATTTCGCTGATGTTCCCGACATGTCCAACCATCCCATGTTGACCCGACGGGACGACAGCGCACAATACGCTGAGGAGCGCTGGGTAAGCTTGGGATGGCTCAATGCCTTGCTTGGGGTAGTCGTGTACACGGGGAGGCAGGGTGAGGTAATCCGCATCATTTCCGCACGTAAAGCCACCAGATGGGAGGCCAAGCACTATGACCAAAGCATCGAAAACTGATTGGAGCCGCCTGGCTCAAATGGACGATAAAGATATTGATACCTCGGATATCCCCGAGTTGGACCAGGCTTTCTTCCAGCAGGCTGAACTGCGTGTCCCGGCGAAGCAGGCAGTAACCATTCGCCTGGACGCTGATGTCCTCACCTGGTTCAAGGATCAGGGGGCGGGTTATCAGACGCGGATTAATCAGTTGCTGCGCCAGTACATGCAAGCCCAGCAGCGCCAGCGCTGAGATCTTTTGGAACGCACCAGACCCGCGACCGGTCCCAAGCTGTGTACCCCATGCGTCCACAGCAAGAGGCCATAGCCATGAGCATTACCTACGACTGGGACCTGATCGAGCGCTTGCTGCACGAAGTGCAGAACGGCGCCGGTCACAGCTTCACACCACGCCCCTATGCCGAGCAGCACGCTGCGGCTCTGGCCGCCGAGGGCCAGCCGGTGGGGGATGTGGACCATCTGAAAACCCGTGCCTGCGAGTACGAGAAGCTGCTATTCGAGCGCGGCTTCGTCGAGAGCCGGCCGCCAGAGGATGGCGGCAATGGAGAGAACTTCGTGCTCACCGAGCGCGGGTCGCGGCTGTTGAGCCTGATCGACAGCAGCATCCCGGGCTTCGAGCACCCGCGCCAGGTACTGGATGACCAGGAAGATGCGCTGGACGAAACCACCTTCGAGCACGTGTCTGCAAAAGCGCAGATCGCTTGAGGTCGTTTTGAGGCTGGCAAGGTCGGCCAAGGAAACCCGATAATCGGTGTTCTTTGAAAACTGCCGAGCCTTGCCCATGCCATCGATCACTCAGGAGGGCCGCCTATGAGCGCGGCCCGCAAGAGCCCCGACGCCTTTGCCTTTCAGGTCATGCTGGGGCTGTGCCTGATCTGGGGTTGCCAACAGGTACTGATCAAGTCTGCGGCGGTTGATATTGCACCGGTGATGCAGGCAGCACTGCGTAACGGCCTTGCGGCCGTGCTGGTCGGCTTGATGATCTGCTGGCGCGGTGGCTGGGGGCAGGTGGGGAGCACCTGGCGTGGCGGGTTGCTTGCCGGCGGTTTGTTTGGCCTGGAGTTCCTGTTCATCGCCGAGGGGCTGAAGCTGACATCGGCGGCGCACATGTCTGTGTTCCTCTATACCGCGCCGGTGTTCACGGCACTTGGGCTACATTTCATGCTGCCCAGCGAGCGGCTGCGCCTGCTGCAGTGGCTGGGCATTCTGTTGGCGTTCGGCGGAATTGCTACTGCGTTTGCCGGGGGCGTGTCGTTCGAAGAGATGGACGGGCGCATGCTGCTTGGCGATGCCTTCGGTGTGCTGGCCGGTTTGGCTTGGGGTGCGACCACCGTGGTGGTACGGGGTTCGCGCTTGTCCGAGGCACCTGCGACGTTGACCCTGTTCTACCAACTGGCAGTAGGTTTTGTCGGGTTAGTGCTGATCGCCCTGCTCAGCGGGCAGATCGACAAGGTCTCGTGGACGCCCTTGGCGGTCGGCAGCGTGCTGTTCCAGGGCATTGTGGTGTCGTTTGTCAGCTACCTGACGTGGTTCTGGTTGCTGCGTAAGTACTTGGCCTCGAATTTGGCGGTGTTTTCCTTCATTACCCCATTATTTGGGGTGACGTTTGGCGTGCTCTTGCTGGATGAACCGCTGAGTGTGAATTTTGTGCTTGGGGCCGTAATGGTTTTGCTCGGCGTGGTGCTGGTCAGTGCCGAGCCTTGGGTGAAGCAGCAATTGCGAAGGGTTGTGGGATAGGGGTTGCTGTTAATGGCCCTTCGCCGGCAAGCCGGCTCCCACAGGTACCCCACTAAACCTGAGGGCAGCGGGGCATCCGTGGGAGCCGGCTTGCCGGCGATAGGGCCGGTATTGATCAACCTTGATCCATCACGCAACCCGCCCTGCAATTTGGCAGTTCTGGTTGTTGCGTGTGCCGTTAAGAACCAATACCCCCGCCAGCCCCAACCCAGCCGCCGCCATTACCAGTGCCGGCTGCAGGCTCCCGCTGTAATGGTTGCTCAACGCCGCCAGCAACGGCCCGCTCAATTGCCCCAGCGCAAAGCACGCAGTCAGCAGCCCGGCATTGCGTTGCGTCGCATGCGGTGCCAGCTCCCGCGAGCGTTGCATCACCAACTGCATGCATGCCAGGAACGGCGTACCGCAGAGCACTACGCCCAAGGCGAGGCCAAGGCCACCACCCATCAGGCAGGCCAGTACGCCAAGGCCTTGCAGCCACAAGGTCGCGGTCAGCCAGGCCGAAGTGCGGCCGGCGCGTCGCACACTCACCAGCACCACGCCTAACGCCGCCGCCACACCAAACGCTGGCCAGAACAGGTCGGCCATCCAGTTGTCCTGGAACTGTTGGTTGGCCATTTGCGACAGGAACGTGGCCGGCAGGATGTAACCCACGCCATACAAGGCATACACCAGGCCAAGGCGGCCAATGCCAACGCTGCGCGTCGCCCCTTGCTGCGCCGTGCTCGGTACCACGGCGGGTGCCTGAGCGCGAGGCAGCCAAGGGCACACCGCCAGTAGCATGACCAGCGCGGCAACGGCATACAGCAGCCACAACGCTGCCGAGCTCAGCCCCAGCAAGTGAGCGACCAGCGCCAGCAGGCCGGTGACGGCGATGCCCAGGCCGGGCCCGGCGAACACCAGGGCGCCCAGGCGCGGACGGCTGTTGGCGTTGGCCAGTTGCTGGCTGAGGCTGGTGATCATCACCAGCACCCAGGCACTGGCAACACCCGTGCCGAAGCGCAGCAGCAGGTGGCTCCAGAACCCGTCCGCAGCCCAGGACGCCAGGGTCAGCACTACACAGAGCCACAGGCCGCCATGCAGGCGCAGCCTGACCTGGGCTGGCGTGCGGGCGAACATGGCGTCTGCCGCGCCAATGAAATAGCCCAGGTAGTTGGCCGCCGCGACCAGGCCTGCGGCGGTCAGGTCGAACTGGCCTTCGGCGATCAGTTGCGGCAGTTGCGGGGTGAGAGCGAAGCGGCCGATGCCCATGGCCATCATCAGGGCTACGGCGCTGGCCAGCAGTTGTACGAACGGCGACATGAGGACACTCCTGCGCGGATGTAAACGATGGATGGCAGGTTAGGGCGCTTTTGTTTTCAATAAAATTGAATAATGATGATCAAGTTGTTCTGTTTTGGAGAATGTCATGGAGTTCAGCCAGCTGCGCATCTTCCAGGCGGTCGCAGAGGAAGGTTCCATCACGCGCGCCGCCGAGCGCCTGCACCGGGTGCCGTCGAACCTGTCCACGCGCTTGCGCCAGCTTGAAGAGCAACTGGGCGTAGAGCTTTTCTTGCGTGAACGCCAGCGCCTGCAGTTGTCCCCCGCTGGCAAGGTGCTGCTGGATTACGCCAACCGCCTGGCGGCGCTGCGTGACGAAGCCATGGCGGCGGTACAGGGTGGGCAGCCGGCCGGCGACTTCGTCCTGGGCACCATGTACAGCACGGCGGCCATTCACCTGCCAGCGCTGTTGGCGCGCTACCATCAGGCCTATCCGGCCGTTAACTTGCAGGTGCAGGCGGCCCCCAGTGGCGAGTTGCTCGAGGGGTTGCTCAGCCACCGCCTGGACGCCGCACTGGTGGACGGGCCTCCGAGCCTGGCAGGGCTCGATGGAGTGCCATTGTGCGAAGAAGAACTGGTACTGATCACCAGCCCTGAACACCCAACAGTGCACAGCGCCAGGGATGTCGCGGGCAAGGCGGTGTTCACCTTCCGCCAGGGCTGTTCCTACCGGATGCGCCTGGAGGCGTGGTATGCCCATGCACATACGCCCATGGGGCGGGTAATGGAGATCGAGTCTTACCAGAGCATGCTGGCCTGTGTGATAGCCGGCGCGGGCGTGGCGCTGATGGCGCAATCGATGCTCGACAGCCTGCCGGGGCGTGACCGCGTTCGGGTCCATCGCCTGCAGGCGCCGTTCGATCAGGCGGTGACCTGGCTGATGTGGCGGCAGGGGATGCGAGGGGCGAATTTGCAGGCGTGGGTCGATTTGCAACAAAGCGAAACGATTAGCCAGCCGTCGGAATCCACCGTTTCCGCTTGATCCGCGTCAAACTTGCCCCTATCTGTAAGTACAAGGGCATGCGTAATGCAGGACATCGGGCTATGATCTGTATGAAACATCTCAGGATTGATTGACCGAGAGGCTGACCCGTCAAGGGGGCACTATGAAAAACCAAATGTTCAACTGGCTCCACGACTTGGCTGTCGCCCTGGGGCTGATACCACCACCCTTGCAGCCGGTGCCTATCCCGACTGATGAAGAGCAGCGCAGGCGCCAGCCGCGTCGTCGTTGAAACCAACAAGGCCGCGATATCAGTGATGATGGCGCGGCTTTTTTGTTGATCTTTTTCGGGGCATGCCTTGAATCTGCGGGCGCCCTTGAGATTGAGCGCTGCCCGCGCGGCACTCGAGCTCAAGGGCGCTGCTTAAAGTCTGTGGCACTTCAAGCAAGCGTAACCGCACCCACCGGTTTGCGCGACAGCAGGCTGACCAGCACGAAGCTCACCAGGCCAACCGCCAGGCTGTAGTAGATCGGCGTATTGGCGTCCAGCCCATCCTTGAACATGAACAACAGTGCCGTGGCAAAGCCTAGCGACATGCTGGCGATGGCCCCTGCAGTGGTCGCACGTTTCCAGAAGATTGCCCCGATCAGCGGGATCAGCATGCCGCCGACCAGCAGGTTGTAGGCCAGCGTCAGTGCGCTGATCACATCGTTCACCGCCAGGGCGATGCCCAGCACCACCAAACCGGTGAGCAGGGTGAACAGGCGGCTGACACCCAGGCTCGACTGCTTGCCGCCACGCAGTTTTGGCAACAGGTCCTCGGTAATGGTGGTCGAGGCAGCCAGCAGGCCGGCACTGGCGGTCGACATCATCGCTGCCAGGGCAGCGGCCATCAGCAGGCCACGGATACCATCAGGCAACTGGCTCTTGATCATCTCGGCGAACGCGTTGTTCGGGTTGGCCAAGTCCGGCATCAGCACATGCGCGGCCATGCCGATCAGGGCGCAGGCCAGGCCATATAGCACGCAGTACAGGCCTGCAGTCGTACCGGCACGTTGGCAGACCTTCTCGTCACGGGCGGTGAACACCCGCTGCCAGATGTCCTGACCGATCAGGATGCCGAAGAAGTAGATCAGGAAGTAGGTGATGATGGTGTCCCAGCCGATGGTGGTCCAGGCGAAGCTGGCCGCCGGCAGCTTGGCTACCAGGGTGTCCCAGCCACCGGCGTTGTACAGGCACACCGGCAGCAGGATGAACATCAGGCCCACGGTCTTGATCACGAACTGGACGATGTCGGTCAGGGTCAACGACCACATGCCGCCGATGGTCGAATAGACCACCACCACGCCGCCGCCGAGCAGCAGCGACATCCAGAACGGCAAGTCCAGCAACACCTGCAGGACAGTCGCCATGGCCAGGGTCGAGGTGACGCCGATCATCAGCGCATAGGCCAGCATGATTGCCGCACTGGCCTGGCGCGCCATGGGGTTGTAGCGACGCTCCAGTACCTGGGTCACGGTGAAGATCTTCAGGCGCAGCAGCGGTTTGGCGAGGAACAGGTTGAGGGCGATGATGCCCAGGCCCAGGGCTGCGCACAGCCAGAAGCCGGAGATGCCATGCACATAGCCAAGGCGTACGGTGCCTACGGTGGAGGCGCCGCCGAGCACGGTGGTGGCCATGGTACCCATGTACAAGGTCGGGCCCAGGTTGCGCCCTGCCACCAGGTAGTCTTCGTGGGTTTTTGCGCGCCGCATGCCATACCAGCCCAGCCCGAGCATGCCGGCGGTATAGATCATTACAACAATGATGTCCAAGGCCATTGGGGGTCTCCCGATTATCTTTATTATGGCGAGATCGACCGCTCAGGCGGGCTCACGGCGCCTGGCGGTCTTGTCTTGTGTTGGCGGGCCTCTGTGGCCCTCCCTCATGGCTCCTGCCGGGGTGCAGCAAGTTTCAGCGGCGCACGACGCCCGGCAGCACGCAGAGCATTTCGAACAGCAGGTTGGCACCGAGCAGCGAGGTGTTGCCGGTGGTGTCGTAAGGCGGGGAGACTTCGACAAGGTCACAGCCGATCAGGTCCAGGCCGTGGCAGCCGCGAATGATCTCCATCGCCTGGATGGTGGTCAAGCCGCCGATTTCCGGTGTGCCGGTGCCCGGGGCCCAGGCCGGGTCGATACCGTCGATGTCGAACGACAGGTACACCGGGCCGCCGCCGACTTTTTCGCGCACTTCGGCCATCAGCGGTTCCAGCGATTTGTGCCAGCACTCTTCGGCCTGCACCACACGAAAGCCCTGGCGGCGGCTCCAGTTGAAGTCGTCGGCGGTGTAGCCCTGGGCGCGCAGGCCGATCTGGACCACGCGGTCGCAATCGAGCAGGCCCTCTTCTACCGCGCGGCGGAAGGTGGTGCCGTGGGCGATTTTTTCGCCGAACATGTGATCGTTGACGTCGGCGTGGGCGTCGATGTGCACCAGGCCGATCTTGCCGTGTTTCTTGTGCAGGGCGCGCAGGATCGGCAGGGTGATGGTGTGGTCGCCACCCAGCGTCATCGGGATGACATTGTGCTCGACGATCTCGTCGTAGGCTTCTTCGATGATGCGCACGGCGTCGAGCAGGTTGAAGGTATTGATCGCCACGTCACCGATGTCGGCCACCGACAGCGAGTCGAACGGGGCGGCACCGGTGGCCATGTTGTACGGGCGGATCATCACCGATTCGGCGCGGATCTGCCGTGGGCCGAAGCGGGTGCCGGAGCGCAGTGAGGTGCCGATGTCCAGCGGCACGCCGATGAACGCGGCGTCCAGACCTTCGGCGCTTTGCAGGTGGGGGAGACGGAGCATGGTGGCGATGCCGCCGAAACGCGGCATTTCGTTGCCGCCCAGTGGTTGATGGAGAACTTTGTCCACGGTGGGCCTCATCAGTCGGTCGATTGTTTTGTTTGTTCGAACCTGTGCCGCCGCGCGCCTTGAAATGTGGTTATGCCGGCGGGCAGGGACATTTCGGCCAAGTCTGCTCAAGGTAGTGCGTGGGAAAAATCGCTACCGGCAAATACTTACTTCAGGAATTTCTGAACTAAATGCCACCGCAGCGGTTAGACTGCGCGCAAATGACACCGCGGAACCGTTGCACCATGGCCTCGACCTTGCCCGACCTGAAACTGCTGCGCATCTTTGTCAGCGTGGTGCGCCACCAAGGCTTCGCCAATGCCCAGCGCGATCTCAACCTGTCGACCTCGGCCATCAGTACCTACATGAGCCAGCTCGAAGGTGCCCTGGGCATCGTGCTGTGCCACCGCGGGCGTGGCGGTTTCAGCCTGACCAGCAAGGGCGAGCTGTTCCATCAGGAGACTTTGCGCCTGCTGGCGGAGCTCGATGGCTTCGAGCAATACGCCGCAGCGCTCAAGGGTGAGCTGCGCGGTACGCTCAACCTCGGGGTGATCGACTCAACCGTGGGCGACCGCGCGCTGCCTTTGGCTGAAGCGATCGGAGCCTACAGCCAGGAGCACCCTGCGGTGCACCTGCACCTTTCGGTATCCAGCCCCTATGAGCTGCAGCTTGGCGTGCAGGACAACCGCCTGGACCTGGCTATCGGGGCGTTCTCCTCGCGCATGAGTGGCCTGGTTTACCAGCCGCTGTACCGCGAGCAGCATTGGTTGTACTGCAGCAGCCGCCACCCTTTGTTCGCCGAGCGGCGTATCCCCGAACCGGTGGTGACCCAGCAGCGCATGGTCGGGCGCGGTTACTGGAGCCAGGCGGAGTTGGCCCGGCATGGCTTCAAACACAGCGCGGCGACCGTCGAAAGCATGGAGGCGCAGCTCATTCTGATCCTGTCAGGTGCCTATATCGGCTATCTGCCTGAGCACTATGCCCAGGCTTGGGTCGACAAGGGCGACCTGCGCGTATTGTCTCCGGCCACTTTCGGCTATCAGGCGCCATTTTCGCTGATAATCCGCCGCGGGCGCAGCCGTGAACCCTTGATTCAGACCTTCCGTGACCTGCTCAAAAGCCAGCTCAATGTTGGCTGATGAACAGGAGGTTTTGGTCATTCCGTCGGGATGAATAAATTTCCTACAAACCTGACTACTACGCTGATGGCGTTCTGCTAAACCTCTACTTGCTTTGATGATTTTCCCCTTCATCTATACATGCAAGGACCGCCCAGATGCGCATGAATTTGCCCGTCACTGAGCATGAAAGAACGTTTTCCAGCGACCAGCGGCTGATCTCTACCACCGACGTGAACAGCCGCATCACTTACTGCAACGACGCGTTCGTGGCCATCAGCGGGTTCACCTACGACGAGCTGGTGGGCCAGACCCACAACCTGGTGCGTCACCCCGACATGCCACCGGCGGTTTTCGGGCATATGTGGGACACCATCAAACAAGGCAAACCCTGGATGGGCGTGGTGAAGAATCGCGCCAAGAACGGTGATTTCTACTGGGTGAGTGCTTATGTCACCGCCATTTATGAAAACGGCCGCATCAGCGGCTACGAGTCGGTGCGGTCGGTGCCCAGCCGTGAGCAGATCCGCCGCGCAGAACGGCTGTATGCGCGTCTGCGCGCCGGTCGCCCGGCTGTACCCTGGGCCGCGCGGCTGGGGCGTGGCGTTGGCGATGGCTGGCCGCTGATCGGCGCAGGCCTGTTGTCGGCCGCCGGCTACCTCTGGTTACCGCCCTATGCAGCGCTGGGCGTGCTGATGGCCAGTATGCTGTTGGCCTGGTACCTGATTGAACAACGGCATAACCAGGCGATCCGCCGCACACTGGCCGAACATCCCAAGGCCTTCACCAGCCCGCTGGTAGCGCTGACGTACAGTGACAATCCGGGCCTGCACGGTCAGCTCGACCTGGCGATCATCAGCGAGGAAGCAAGGCTGCAAACTGCCCTGACACGCCTGGTGGACGCCGGCGTCGGCGTGAAGTCGCGGGCAGCCCAGTCAGCCGACCTGTCCGATGCCCAGGCGCAGATGCTCGATCGCCAGCGCAGTGAGACCGATCAGTCGGCCACCGCCATTGCGCAGATGGCGGCGACCATTCAGGAAGTGACGCATAACGTGCAAAGCACCGCGCATGCTGCAGGCGATGCCGATCAGTTGGCGCAGCAGGGCAGCGAACTGGCCCAGCAAAGCCTCAAGGCGATGGGCAGCATGAGTGAGGCGGTCAGCGACATCGGCCAGGCGGTCAATGCCCTGGCTCAGCAGACCCAGTCGATCGGCAGTGTGGTCGACACCATCACCTCGATTGCCGAACAGACCAATTTGCTGGCGCTCAATGCCGCGATCGAGGCGGCGCGGGCGGGTGAGCAGGGCAGGGGCTTTGCCGTGGTGGCCGATGAGGTGCGCTCGCTGGCGCAGCGCACGCGCACCTCGACCGAGGAGATCCACCAGATCATTGCCTCCCTGCGCGTTGGCGCCGAGCGGGCGGTAAGCACGGCCAGCCGCGGTGAGCAGATCTCACGGGACAGCGTGCACAGTGTCGAGGCGGTGCAGTCGGCGCTGGCCGGGATTGCCCAGGCGGTCAGCCGCATCACTGGCATGAGCCAGCAGATGGCGACGGCGTCGGAGCAGCAGAGCCACGTGGCCGAAGACATCAACCAGCAGATCGTGCGCATCGCCCAGCTGTGTGACCAGACGGCAGGGCAGGCCAAGCAGGGGGCTGAAATCAGCCAGGACCTGGAGCGAATGGCCGAGTATCTGCACAGCCTGGCGGAGCGCTTCAACCGCTGATTTACCGCCTCTCCCACAAGGATGTGGGGCTTTTCCTCAGGGCTGTGGCACACTGCGCCCGGTAAGGAGAAGCCGATGTCCAGACCCCGCTGCGAGCGCTGCCTGCGCCCGCTCGATCACTGCCTTTGCCCACTGATCCCCTCGCTCGACAGCCGCACCCGCGTGGTCCTGCTGCAGCACCCCAGTGAAACCTCGCACGCCCTGAATACCGCACGCCTGGCTGCCCTTGGCCTGGTCAATGCCGAGTTGCGCGTCGGCGAGGTGTTTGAAGACCTGGGTGATTTGCTGGATGCACCTGAGTATCGGCCGGTGCTGTTGTTCCCAGGTGAGCAGGCCCAAGTGCTTGCAGCCTACGGCGATACAGACGACAGGTCACTGATGCTGATAGTCCCCGATGGCACCTGGCGCAAGGCTCGCAAGCTTTTGTACCTAAATCCGCTGCTCGAAGCGTTGCCCAGGGTGACGCTGGCGCAGGTGGCGCCCTCGCGCTACCGTGTACGCAAGGCGCCGGAGCCGGGAGCGGTGTCGACCATAGAGGCCGTGGTGCAGGCATTGAATGTGCTGGAGCAGCCGGCCTGTTTCGATGAGTTGCTGCGCCCGTTCGAAGTGTTGATCGAGGGGCAGATCAGGGCTATGGGGCCTGAGACGTTCCAAAGAAATCACGGTGAAGGCTGACACCTGCACTGTCAGTGCCGTTCTCTCCACACGATTGCAGGCGCTTTGTAGGTGCCCGCAGCCTCGTGCCATGGCGGCTGTGCGTGGGAGGCCTTCGGGTCTGCCGGGTTCCAAGTTCCCGGTTCGCCAACCTGCGTACAGCTGCCACCCTCGCGAATAACCCCGCGAACGGGCCCTGGCAAACCGTTCACCGCTCCCGCAACGCCTCGGTCCGTGCCTTGAGCACCGGCTTGAGCAGATAATCCAGCACACTCTTCTGCCCGGTGATGATATCTACCGTGGCGACCATCCCGGGGATGATCAGCAGCGGTTTGTTATCGCCTCCCAGGTGGTTCTTCTCGGTGCGCACCTGAATCAGGTAAAACGCATTGCCCTTGTCATCGGTCACGGTATCGGCACTGATCAACTCAAGCTTGGCCTTCATGCCGCCATAAATGGTGTAGTCATACGCACTGAACTTCACCATCGCCGGCTGCCCCGGGTGCAGGAATGCCACGTCCTGTGGCCGCACCTTGGCCTCGATCAGCAGGTTGTCCTCGATCGGCACGATCTCCACCAGGTCGCTGCCCGGCTGCACCACGCCGCCAATTGTGTTGACTTTGAGCATCTTGACGATGCCATGCACCGGCGAAACCACGGTAGTGCGGTTGACCCGGTCGTCGATGGCGATGCTGGTGGCGGTGATCTTCGACAGCTCCGTGCGTTTGTCGTTGAGCTCCTTGGCGGCCTCGGAGCGGAAGCTGGCATCCGATTCCTGGATCTTGCTCCTGATCTCGGCCACGGCTGCCTCGGCGCGGGGGATGGCCAGGCTGGTGGCGTTGAGCTGGCCGCGAGCTTCCACGGTACGTTGCTTGAGGCGCAGGATTTCTACCGGTGAAATGGCACCCTTGCTCACCAGCGGCGCGGACATGTTTAGTTCCTGCTGCAGCAGGCCTACCGCCGAGCGGTACTGTTCGACCTTGGAACGGAACTCGGCCAGCTCTTGGGTTTTCTGTCGCAACTGCTCGTTGAGGGTCTGCTTTTCACTGGCCAGGCGGCGCTGGCGCGAGTCGTACAGCGACAGTTCGTCCTCGGCCACCTGGGGCGCCTTGGCGCGGACCTCCTCGGACAGCACAAAGGGCCGCCCTTCGGCTTCGGCGGACAGCCGCTCGACCTGGGCGGTCAGGGCGTAGCGGTCGGCCTCGCTTTCACCTTTGTTGGACTTGAACCGCGTGTCGTCCAGGCGCAGCAGGGTGGCGCCTTTGTCCACCATCTGGCCTTCGCGCACGAAAATCTCGGTGACGATGCCGCCCTCCAGGTTCTGCACCACCTGCACCTTGCTCGAAGGGATCGCCTTGCCTTCGCCGACAGTCACCTCGTCGAGCACCGCCAGGCTTGCCCAGATCACTGCCGCCAGCAGTAGCGCCGCTGCCAGCCACACGGTCAGGCGTGACAGGCGCGGGGAGTCTTGCAGGGTGGCGCTGGCCAGTTCTGGCATGTAGTCGTGTTCGGTGCGCTTGTCAGCGCTGCTGTGGGTACTGCGCACGCTGTGGCCGATGGGCATGGAAACCTCCTAGAGAGCTGCGCCAATACGGCCCTTGCGCAGGGCATCGATAACCGCATCCTTTGGCCCGTCGGCGACGATCTTGCCGTTGTCCAGCACCAGCAGCCGGTCCACCAGGCTCAGCATCGAGGTGCGGTGGGTGACCAG
Source organism: Lelliottia jeotgali (assembly GCF_977070485.1). NCBI lineage: Bacteria > Pseudomonadati > Pseudomonadota > Gammaproteobacteria > Enterobacterales > Enterobacteriaceae > Lelliottia > Lelliottia jeotgali. Next base: position 7,452 of record NZ_CDRVFO010000030.1, on the reverse strand, counting down.
CAGCAGGGTCTTGCCGGGCACCCAGTTCAGCAGTCGCTGGCGCAGTTGCTCTTCGCTGCTGTTGTCCATGTGGCTGGTAGGTTCGTCGAGGATCAGGATGGGCGGCTCCAGCAACAGCGCGCGGGCCAGCAGCACGGCCTGGCGCTGCCCGCCGGAAAGCAATTGGCCGCGTTCGCCCACCGGGCGGTCGAAACCCTGCGGGTGCTGGCGGGCCAGCTCGCTGACGCCGGTCAGTTCGGCCACTTCGAGCATGCGTGCATCGCTTACGTGGCGGGCACCGAGGGTCAGGTTGTCACGCAGGCTGCCGGCCAGCAGCGGCAGGTCATGGGCGACGTAGCCAAGCTGGCTGCGCAGGTCGGCGATGTCCAGTTGGCGCAGGTCGAGGTTGTCCAGCAATACCTGGCCTTCTTCCGGGTGATGAAAGCCCATCAGCAGGCGGCCCAGGGTGCTTTTGCCCGAGCCGCTGCGGCCGATGATGCCAATCCGCTCACCCGGCTTTATGGCCACGTTCACATCCTGCAGTGCCGGGCTGGTCTGTGCCGGGTAGCGGAAGCTGACATGGCTGAGGGTCAGGCCGCCCTTGAGGGTAGTGTGCTCCAGGGCTTGCTGTTCGGCCTGGCGTTCTTGCGGCAGGGCCATCAGGGCATCGGTGCTGCGCATCGTCAGTTGCGCTTGCTGATAGCGGGTGATCAGCCCTGCAATCTGGCCGAGCGGTGCCAAAACCCGGCTACCGAGCATGTAACTGGCTACCAGAGCGCCGACACTGAGGTTGCCAGCGATGATGCTGTATACCCCGGCGACGATGGTGGCCATGCCGCAGAATTGCTGGATGAACAGCGTGCCGTTGCTGGCCAGCGACGACAGGTTGCGGGCGTGGGCGTCGAGGCGGGCCATGGCGCCATTGGTGTGTTCCCACTGGTACTGGCGCTCGCTCTCGGCACCGCAGGCCTTGAGGGTTTCCAGGCCACCGAGGGTTTCGATCAGCAATGCCTGGCGTACCGCACCGAGGCTGAGGCTTTTTTGCACGGTGTCGCGCAGGCGTGCCTGGATGAACAGGGCAAAGCCCACCGCCAGCGGGAAGGCGATCAGCGGGATCAGTACCAGCCAGCCGCCCAGCAGGCCGATCACCAGTAGCATGAGGGCGACGAAGGGCAGGTCGATGATGCTGGTCAGGGTAACTGCGGTAAGGAATTCGCGCAGGCCCTGGAAGTCGTGGATGCTCTGGGCGAAGCCGCCGATGCTGGCAGGTTTGGCTTTCATGGCCATGCCGGTGATGCGTTCGAACAGAGCGGCGGAGAGGATCAGGTCGGTCTTCTTGCCTGCCTGGTCCAGCAGGTGGGCGCGGACCATGCGCAGCACCAGCTCGAAGGCGGTGCCTATGAACAGGCCGGCGACCAGTACCCACAAGGTTGAAAGTGCCTGGTTGGGTACCACGCGATCATAGGTCTGCATCACGAACAGCGGCACCATCAGGCCCAGCAGGTTGATCAGCAGGCTGGCCAGCAAAGCATCGCCGTACAGCCAGCGGGAATGGCGCAAGGTATCGCGGAACCAGGCCTCGACCCGCGGCAGCAGCGGCGAGCGGACTTCCTCCAGGGTATGACGGGGTCGTGCGAACAGGGCGTGACCTGCGTAGGCCTGTTCCAGCGCCTCGCGCGCTACCCATTGTTCGCCGCCCTCAGCCTCGCAGGGCAGGATCAGCGCCTGACCATCTTCGCTCCAGCGCTGCAGCACCGCGCTGCGGCCGTCTTTGAGCAACAGCAGCACCGGCAGGTTGAGCGGCGAAATGGTCGCCAGCTCACGCTGCAGCACACGCCCTTGCAAGCCGGCACGCGCGGCAGCGCGTGGCAGCAAATCCGCCCCCAGGCGTTGTTGAAACAGTGGCAGCCCACTGCTCAGGCTGGCGCGGCTGGCCGGCCGACCGTGCAGGCGGCACAGAATCAGCAGGCCATCGAGCAGGGGGTCATCGACATCGGGGCGCGGTTGTGCGCTTTGCATACTGGTCACGATGAACTACTCCCGCCACGGTGTAAGGGGGTGAGGCGCGGTGCTGCGTGCCAGTTGGGTGCGACTGGCTCAACGCATGTCGGGCAACCTGGCCTCGGTGCGTACGTCGTTGTTGGCGATGGCCTCTGGCGGCAGTGAAATACGCTGTTTGCTCAGCAGCTCACCCATGGTCGCCAGCACGCGATACATCGAGTACTCCTCGGTGTAACGCACCTCGGTGTAACGGCGGTTGGCGTTGTACAGCTCATTCTCGCTGTCCAGCACATCGAGCAGGGTGCGTTGGCCCAGGCCGAACTGGTCCTGATAGGCGGCGCGCACACGTTGCGTCGTTTCTGCGTACTCACGGGCGGTAGGGGTCTGTTTACGGGCGTTGTTCATCGCGTTCCAGGCCAGGCTGAGGTTTTCGGTCAGCTCGCGCAGCGCGTTGTTGCGGATGTCCAGTGCCTGGTTGATCTTGTGCGCGTCGGACTGCAGGCGGGCCTTGTCGCTGCCGCCGCGGAACAGGTTGTAGCTGAGTTCGACGCCGGCCTGCCAGTCGTTGTTGCTGTGGCCTTTTTCGCCACCGAGGTTGTTGTTGGCGCCGGTGGCCAGCACCGCGTCCAGCCGTGGGTAGAAAGGCGATTTGGCCACTTCGTACTGCTGCTCGGCGGCATTGACGTCGGCCTGGGCAGATTTCAGGTAGGGGTTGTTCTGGCGCATGCCTTCGCGCGCCTCGTCCAGAGTGCCTGGCATTTCTACCTTGACCGATTGCGGACCTTCCAGTTCATCCGGCAGGCGGCCGACCACACTGTAGAAATTGGCCTCGGCATCGGCCAGGTCGACCTCGGCGGTGTCCAGATTGTTTTCCGCCAGAGCCCGGCGTGCACGGGATTGGTCAAGGTCGGCGGTGCTGCCCACGCCCCGCTCGCTACGCAGGCCTATCTGATCGCTGACGCGCAGGTGCGCCTGCAGGTTGTTCTTTGCCAGGGTCACCAGCTCGCGGCGTTTCAGCACTTCCAGGTACACCTCGATGGCGCGCAGGGCGACATCTTGGGCGACGGCCTGAGTGTAATAGGCGCGGGAGGTGGCCACCGCCTCGGTACGGCCCACTTCGTTGGCTGTGTTGAAACCATCGAAGATCATTTGCCGAAGACGCAGTTCGGACTGGGTGTAGTTCAGGGTTTCCTTGTTGTGGTTGCGGGTACCGTCAGCGTTCAGGCCGCGGGTGTTGAGGTTGTCCGAGCGCTGTCTGCCGTACCCGGCTACCAGGTCGACGGTTGGATAGTACCCACCACGGGCAAATTTCACGTCCTCGTCGGCTGACAACCTGCTGTTACGGTTGGAGCTTATTTCCGGGTGGTAGTCCACAGCGCTCTGGACAGCCTCGGTGAGCGACATCGCCTGAACGTTGGCGCACGCCATGGCCAACAGAATTGCACTGGTGATGGGGTTGAACACGCGCATGGGGTACTTCTCCCTGATCTCAAAATGGCCCTGCTATTCGCCAAAAAAATGACGATTTTTATAGTTCAAACCGTTTCATGTTTGTAACAACAGAGCTAAGAACATTTAGCGCGCGAGCTAAGAAGATTTTTTCATAAGCCCTATGCGAAAAAAAACTTATGCGGTCTATCGAAACCAAGACATTGTTTCAATCAAGTGATTTCGGAAGCCGCTGTAGCCTGCGAGTTTCCTGCATCGCACTGAGTTCCAGATTTTTTATAGCTAAGGACGTGGGGTAGGTAGGTAAAAGCGGAATTTGGCGACAAAAATTTGGCATCAGATGGTGGCAAATTTACATTATGACTATCGCCAAATCAGTGACCTTCGAGCACGATTCTCATGGTTGAGACATTCGGACGCGAAGCCGTTGACCTCCATCTGCCATGTTGTTGGCTGTGTAGCCAATCGGTTAGGGAGGCGTGCGCTCATGGCTAAGTTAGTCGGTGTGGTCAGTAAGGTGATGGGGCAAGTATTCGCCGTTGGCAGCGATGGCAGCCGGCGTCCTCTGATCGAGGGCGACCGCCTATATGCGGGCGAGCAGTTGCAAACGGGGCTCGCAGGCGCCGTGGCTGTACGCTTGGATAATGGCGCCGAGCTGACACTCGGCCGCGACAGCAGCCTGGCGATGACCCAAGAGCTCCTGGCTAACCAGGCAGCCCCTGTACAGACTCAGGACGTTGCGCCGAGCGAGGCGCAATTGAGCGATGTCGAGCGTATTCAGCGGGCGATTGCCGCCGGCGACGACCCTAGTGTCAACACCGAAGCCCCTGCCGCGGGAAATGGCGGCAACGGCGCGCCAGGCGCACTGGGCGGTGGCCACAGTTTTGTGTTGCTTACCGAAGTGGCGGATCGGGTTGATCCGGTGGTTGGTTTTCCCACTGCCGGTTTCAATGGCATTCCTGAATTGGCGAACCGCTATGTGGGTGGCCTGGACGGCAGTGGGCGCGACTCCTTGGGGGCTGGCAACGGTGGCGATGGTGGCCTGCCGCCCAATCCACCCATCCCGCCGGTCGACGAAGACCGTCCGGTAGAGCTCTCCGGGTTGAATGTGAGCCCCGCCGAGCTGATTTTGGATGAGGCCAATCTGCCCCTGGGGTCGGCCAGCAACCCCGCAACTCTGACTCAGCAAGGCAGCTTTACCGTGCTGGCACCTGACGGGGTGTACAACCTCAGTGTGGGTGGCATCAACGTGGTGACGGCTGGTGTGGTGACCGGTGTTGGTCAATCGATCACCACGGGCCTGGGCAACACCCTGACCATTACCGGGTATAACCCTGCAACGGGCGTGGTGAGCTACAGCTACACCCTGACCGGTGCCGAGCAGCACGTCGAGGGCGCGGGCAACAACTCACAGAGCGAACACTTGCCGGTACTGGTCAGCGACAGCGACGGCGATGTTGCCCAAGGGTCGCTGGACGTGGTCCTGCGTGACGATGTACCCCAAGCCGTGGATGACAGCAATGCGGTTGCCGCTACCGAACAGCAAACCGAACTGACCGGGAATGTACTGGGCAATGACGTGCAGGGCGCCGACCGTGTGCCCGGTGGCCCGGTAATCGCCGGGACCTTCACCGGTACTTACGGCACCTTGGTGCTGGCCGCAGACGGTTCCTATACCTACACGCTGAACACCAGCGACCCGGACTTCATGAGCCTGGGCGGCGGTGGCCAGGGCGTGGAGAGTTTCACCTACACGATCAAGGACGCCGACGGCGATACCAGCAGCGCGACATTGACGCTGAACGTGACCAACCTCAACGACCCGGTGACGCTGGATGGGCTTGGCGTGCAGGGCGGCGAACTGACGGTATCTGAAAGCAACCTGCAGGACGGCAGCGCACCCGATGCCGGCGCCCTGACCCAGCAGGGCACCTTCAAGATTACCGCCCCAGACGGTTTGCAGACCCTGAGCGTGGGTGGCATCAGTGTGGTCAGTGGTGGTGTGGCGGCAGGCTTCCCGCAGTCGATCGTCACACCTGAAGGCAACACCCTGACCGTGACCGGGTATGACCCGGCGACGGGTGTGGTGAGCTACAGCTACACCTTGGTGGACAACGAAAACCACCCCGGCGGGGAGGGCAGCATCAGCGAAGTGTTCCAGGTGATCGCCAAGGATGTCGATGGCAGTACTGCGACCGGCAGCCTGGATGTGACCATCCGTGACGATGTGCCCCAAGCCGTGGATGACAGCAATGCGGTTGCGGCTACCGAACAGCAAACCGAACTGACCGGGAATGTACTGGGCAATGACGTACAGGGCGCCGACCGTGTGCCCGGTGGCCCGGTAATCGCCGGGACCTTCACCGGTACTTACGGCACCTTGGTGCTGGCCGCAGACGGTTCCTATACCTACACGCTGAACACCAGCGACCCGGACTTCATGAGCCTGGGCGGCGGTGGCCAGGGCGTGGAGAGTTTCACCTACACGATCAAGGACGCCGACGGCGACACCAGCAGCGCGACACTGACGCTGAACGTGACCAACCTCAACGACCCGGTGACGCTGGATGGGCTCGGCGTGCAGGGCGGCGAGCTGACGGTATCTGAAAGCAACCTGCAGGACGGCAGCGCACCCGATGCCGGCGCCCTGACCCAACAGGGCACCTTCAAGATCACCGCACCAGACGGTTTGCAGAGCCTGAGCGTGGGTGGCATCAGTGTGGTCAGTGGTGGTGTGGCGGTAGGCTTCCCGCAGTCGATCGTCACACCTGAAGGCAACACCCTGACCGTGACCGGGTATGACCCGGCGACGGGTGTGGTGAGCTACAGCTACACCTTGGTGGACAACGAAAACCACCCCGGCGGGGAGGGCAGCATCAGCGAAGTGTTCCAGGTGATCGCCAAGGATGTCGATGGCAGTACTGCGACCGGCAGCCTGGATGTGACCATCCGTGACGATGTGCCCCAAGCCGTGGATGACAGCAATGCGGTTGCCGCTACCGAACAGCAAACCGAACTGACCGGGAATGTACTGGGCAATGACGTGCAGGGCGCCGACCGTGTGCCCGGTGGCCCGGTAATCGCCGGGACCTTCACCGGTACTTACGGCACCTTGGTGCTGGCCGCAGACGGTTCCTATACCTACACGCTGAACACCAGCGACCCGGACTTCATGAGCCTGGGCGGCGGTGGCCAGGGCGTGGAGAGTTTCACCTACACGATCAAGGACGCCGACGGCGACACCAGCAGCGCGACACTGACGCTGAACGTGACCAACCTCAACGACCCGGTGACGCTGGATGGGCTCGGCGTGCAGGGCGGCGAGCTGACGGTATCTGAAAGCAACCTGCAGGACGGCAGCGCACCCGATGCCGGCGCCCTGACCCAACAGGGCACCTTCAAGATCACCGCACCAGACGGTTTGCAGAGCCTGAGCGTGGGTGGCATCAGTGTGGTCAGTGGTGGTGTGGCGGCGGGCTTCCCGCAGTCGATCGTCACACCTGAAGGCAACACCCTGACCGTGACCGGGTATGACCCGGCGACGGGTGTGGTGAGCTACAGCTACACCTTGGTGGACAACGAAAACCACCCCGGCGGGGAGGGCAGCATCAGCGAAGTGTTCCAGGTGATCGCCAAGGATGTCGATGGCAGTACTGCGACTGGCAGCCTGGACGTGAATATCGTCGACGATCTACCTCAGGCTGATGACGATCAGGCTACCGTGGCTAAAGGCGGTGTGGTGTATGGCAACGTGATGTACAACGACGTGGTTGGCGCTGACATCCGTGGCGACGGCCAATATGTGGTCGGTGTGCGCGCCGGTAGCGATACCTCCACGTCGGCTATCGGCCAGCTCAACACCCAGGTCAATGGCCAGTACGGCTACCTGACCATCGATGCCCAGGGCAACGCCGAGTACCACTCCAACCCCAATGTCACCTCACCACGGGATGCCGTCGATACCTTCGTCTATACCATTCGCGACGCCGATGGCGACGAAAGCACCACTACCATCACCATCAA
>NZ_CDRVFO010000029.1:0-35532 GCF_977070485.1 Lelliottia jeotgali | reverse complement strand
CCCATCCCAACGTCAGCGCCCGCAACGCCATGAACCCGAGAAACGCAAACCACAAGCCGTGGTTGCCAAACCCACTCATGGCCCACGCCAGCGGCAATGCAACCAGCACCGAAACCAGCATTGCATTGCGCATCTCCCGCGCCCGCGTGGCACCGATGAACAGGCCGTCCAGCAAGTAACTCCACACCGCTACCAATGGCAGTACCGCCAGGTACGGCAGGTACGGATAGGCGGCCGCGCGCACACTCTCGATATCGGTCTGCAGGTCGATGAACACATGCCCGGCCAGCAGGAACAGCCCGGCAAAACCCAGACTGGTAATCAATGACCATCCACAGGCCACCACCAGCGAGCGGCGCAGGGTGTCGCGATCGCGGGCGCCGATAGCATGGCCGCACAGGGCTTCCACGGCATGCGCCAGCCCGTCGAGGGCGTAGGCGGTGAGCAGCAGGCCGTTGAGCAGCAGTGCATTGGCCGCCACCGTGGCCTCGCCCAGTCGCGCGCCTTGCACGGTGATAAGCAGGAACACCAGCTGCAAGGCCAGGCTGCGCAGGAAGATATCGCGGTTGACCGATAGCAACGGCCGCCAGGCTTGCCAGCGCTTGAGTGCCGCCCAGGCTATATGCCCGGGATAGGCGCGCAGGGCAGGGCGGGTCAGGGCCAGGCCCAGCAGTGCGGCCGACCACTCGGCGATCACCGACGCCCGCGCCGACCCCAGCACTCCCCAATCAAGGCCAAGAACGAACCATAGGTTGAGGACGATGTTCAGCAGGTTGGTGGTCAGCAATATGGCAAGCGGTGCTCGGGCATTCTGGGTGCCGAGGAACCAGCCGACCAGCGCGTAGCTGGCCAGCGCCGCCGGCAGGCCGAGCAGGCGGGTATGGAAGAAGGCTTCGGCTGATTGCTGCAAGGCTTGGCTCGGTTGCATCGCGTGCAGCGCCAGTTGGCTTAAGGGCAGAGCGAGCAGGCTGATGAGCAAGGCAAAGCCCACCGCCAGCAGCAGGCCTTGCACCAGAACCTGGCGCAACGCAGCACCGTCGGCACGCCCTGCGGCTTGGGCGGCGAAACCGGTGGAGCCCATGCGCAGGAAGCCCATCAGCCCGACCATGAAAGTGAACAGCGTGGCACCCACCGCCACCGCGCCAAGCTGATGGGCGTGGGGCAGGTGACCGATAACCGTGCTATCTACCAGGGCCACCAAGGGCACTGAGATGTTGGACAGAATCATCGGCGCGGCCAGGGCCCAGACTTTGCGGTGGGTGAGGCGGTGCTGCCAGTCGGTGGCAATTTGCGACATTTGAGTTCCTGGGAAAACAGGGCCGCTATGCGCCCCAATCGCTGGCAAGCCAGCTCCCACAGGGAATGCGCAGCCTTCGCAGGCGGTGAGGAACCGGTGGGAGCCGGCTTGCCGGCGATTGGGGCGCATAGCGGCCCTTCTGGATCGATAGGCCGCATTGTAACGGCCAGCCACCTGCCGTTGCGCTATAGTTGCTGCCTTCACGCATACGCTGCCGATTAGAGTCCCCACTCCATGTTCAACAAAGGATTGTTGCTGGCCTGCGCGCTGGCCCTGCTCAGTGCCTGTGATTCCTCCACGCCAGAAAAACCTGCCGCCACCGAAAAACCGGCGGCAAGCACCCCGGCCGAATCTGTTGCGCCCAAGCGCCAGGACCCTCCCGAACTCGCCAAACGCTACGAAGGCCGTGAGCTCAGCGTACTGGATGTCTCGGAAGTGCAGCTCGACGGCGCCAGTGCCCTCTCGGTCAGTTTTTCCGCACCGCTGGACGCCAAGCAGGACTTCGCTGCCAAGCTGCATCTGGTCGATACCGTCAAAGGCAAGGTCGACGGTGCCTGGGAGCTTGCCGACAACCAGATGGAACTGCGCCTGCGTCACCTCGAGCCGCAGCGCAAACTTGTGCTGACCGTCGATAAGGGTCTGCTGGCTGTCAACGGCAAGCAGCTGGAAAGCGAGTCGGTGACCCGCCTGGAAACCCGCGACATGCAGCCGACCATCGGCTTCGCCAGCCGGGGCTCACTGCTGCCTACGCGGCTGGCCGAGGGCCTGCCGGTGATTGCCCTGAACGTCGACAAGGTCGATGTCGAGTTTTTCCGGGTCAAGCCGGACATGCTCTCGACCTTCCTGGTCAACTGGGGCCGCAACAGCAGCCTCTACTACTACCAGTCCAAGGAAACCTTGGCCCTGGCCGACCTGGTCTACAGCGGCCGTTTCGACCTCAACCCGGCGCGCAATACCCGTGAGACCGTGTTGCTGCCGATCGCCGGGATCAAGCCGCTGCAGGAGCCGGGCGTGTACCTGGCAGTGATGCGCGCTTCAGGGACCTACGATTATTCGCAGCCGGCGACGCTGTTCACACTCAGCGATATCGGTGTATCGGCCCACCGCTATCGCGACCGCCTTGACGTGTTCTCCCAAGCCCTGGAGGGTGGCAAGGCGCTCAAGGAGGTAAACCTCGAACTGCATGACGACAAGGGCAAGCTGCTGGCCCAGGCCAAGACCGATGGCCAAGGCCATGCTCAGCTGCCGCTCACGGCCAAGGCCGATACCCTGATCGCAACCCAGGGTGTGCATACCACACTGCTACGCCTGAACACTGCAGCGCTGGACCTGGCAGAATTCGATATCACCGGCCCGCAGGCAAATCCGCTGCAGCTCTTCATCTTTGGCCCGCGCGACCTGTATCGCCCGGGTGAGACGGTGCTGCTCAACGGCCTGTTGCGCGACCAGGATGGCAAACCGGTAAAGGCCCAGCCGGTCACTGTGGAGGTGCGTCGCCCGGATGAGCAGGTCAGCCGCAAGTTTGTCTGGGAAGCCGATGGCAGCGGCCTTTATCAATACCAGCTGCAACTGGCTACAGAAGCGCCGACCGGTCGTTGGCAACTGCTGCTCGACCTTGGAGGGGGGCGCAAGCAGGTCTATGAATTCCTCGTTGAAGACTTTCTTCCTGAGCGCCTGGCGCTGGAACTCAAGGGCAGCAGCACACCGCTCTCGCCCGAAGAAACGGCGCAGGTCCAGGTCAATGGCCGTTACCTCTACGGCGCGCCGGCGGCGGGCAATCGCCTGAGCGGCCAGGCGTACGTGCGCCCCCTGCGCGAAGCGGTGCCAGCTTTACCGGGTTACCAGTTCGGTTCGGTCACCGAGACCGAGCTGAACCAAGACCTGGAGCTGGATGAAGTGACCCTCGATCAGGCGGGCAAGGCAGTGGTCGATATCGAAAGCCGCTGGGCCGAAGCGCGCTCGCCGCTGCAGTTGACCGTGCAGGCCAGCTTGCAGGAGTCCGGTGGTCGACCGATCACCCGTCGTCTCGAACAACCGATCTGGCCCGCTGAGCGCCTGCCTGGCCTGCGTGGCATGTTCGAGGGCGAAGAAACCGACAGCGACGGCCCGGTGGAATTCGAGTTCCTGGTGGCCGACCGTGACGGCAATAAGCTCGCTGCCAGCGACCTCAAGGTACGGCTGATCCGAGAACGCCGCGATTACTACTGGAACTACTCGCAAAGCGACGGCTGGAGCTACAACTACAACGAAAAATTCCTCACTCAGAACGAGGAAAGCGTCAATGTAAAAGCAGGCTCTACTGCCAAGCTGACCTTCCAGGTCGAGTGGGGCCCTTACCGCGTCGAGGTGGAAGACCCACAGACTGGCCTGGTGTCCAGCGAACGCTTCTGGGCGGGGTATCGCGCCCAGGACAATGCCGAAGGCGGCGCAGTGCGCCCCGACCAGGTCAAGCTGGCGCTGGACCAGCCGTCTTACGCTGATGGCGCTACTGCCAAGGTCACGGTAACCCCGCCAGCTGCCGGCAATGGCTACCTCATGATCGAATCCAGCGATGGCCCGCTGTGGTGGCAGGAAATCGACGTCCCCGCCGAAGGCAAGACCTTCGATGTGCAACTGGACAAGCAGTGGGCTCGCCACGACCTGTACATCAGTGCCTTGGTGATCCGCCCGGGTGAGCGCAAGGCCAATGCCACGCCCAAGCGTGCCGTCGGTGTGCTACACCTGCCGCTCGGCCGCGCCGAGCGCAAACTGGCGGTCAGCCTGCAGGCACCGGAAAAAATGCGCCCCAAGCAACCCCTGACGGTCAGAATCAAGGCCACCAATGCCGATGGCAGTATTCCCAAACAGGCCCATGTGCTGTTGTCTGCTGTGGATGTGGGCATCCTCAACATCACCGACTTCAAGACCCCTGACCCATACGCCAGCCTGTTCGGCCGCAAGGCCTATGGCGCTGATCAGCTGGATATCTATGGCCAACTGATCGAAGCCGGTCAGGGGCGCCTGGCCAGCCTGGCCTTCGGCGGTGACGCAGCCATGGCCAAGGGGGGCAAACGCCCCAACACCACGGTCACCATCGTTGCCCGGCAGAGTGTGCCGGTGACCCTGAACGAGCAGGGCGAAGGCGAGGCGAGCGTCGATATTCCCGACTTCAATGGCGAACTGCGGCTGATGGCCCAGGCCTGGACCGAGGACCACTTCGGCATGGCCGAGGGCAAGACCGTGGTGGCGGCCCCGCTGATTGCCGAACTCTCAGCGCCACGCTTCCTCGCCGGTGGCGACCGTACCAGCCTGGCGCTGGACCTGGCCAACCTTTCCGGCCTGGCCCAGCAGCTGACTGTCGATATCAGCACCGAAGGGCAGGTGAGCCTGGCAACGAGCACTCAACAACGTATTGCCCTGGCCGAGGGCCAGCGCACCACTCTGATGATCCCGGTGCAGGCGCAGGGTGGCTTGGGCCAGGGCAAGGTGCATGTGCGGGTCAATGGCCTGCAGTTGCCAGGCGAGCCGCAAAACATCTTTGAACGTGAATGGACGCTGGGCGTACGCCCGGCGTACCCGGCCGTGCTCAAGCATTACCGCGTGGCCCTCAAGGACCAGCCCTGGACGCTGCCTGAAGCCGACCTGGCAGCATTCGAACCTGCCGGGCTGGAAGCCAGCCTGGCGTTGTCGAGCCGCCCGCCACTGAACCTGGCCGAGCAGATCCGTGCCCTCGAAGCCTACCCCTACGGTTGCCTGGAGCAGACCACCAGCGGCCTGTACCCTTCGCTGTACGCCGATGCGCAGAGCCTCAAGCGCCTGGGGATCAAGGGAGAGCCGGCCGAGGTGCGCAAGCGCAAGATCGAAATGGGCATCGAACACTTGCTGGGGATGCAGCGCTACAACGGCAGTTTCGGCCTGTGGAGTTCGGACAGCGAGGAGGAGTACTGGCTGACCGCCTATGTCACCGACTTCCTGCTCAGGGCCCGTGACCAAGGCTACGGTGTGCCGGCCGACGCGCTGAAGAAAGCCAATGAACGCCTGTTGCGCTACTTGCAGGAGCGTAACCTGATTGAGGTCGACTACAGCGAGAACGCCGAACACACCCGCTTAGCCGTGCAGGCCTATGCCGCGCTGGTGCTTTCGCGCAGCCAGCAGGCTCCGCTGGGTGCCTTGCGCAGCCTGTTCGAACGGCGCGCCGATGCGCGCTCCGGCCTGCCGCTGGTGCAACTGGCGGTGGCGCTGGACAAGATGGGCGACAAGCCGCGTTCGCAAGAGGCATTGCAAGCAGGCCTGGGTATCAGCCGCAGCAAAGGCTGGATGGCCGATTACGGCAGCAGCCTGCGTGACCAGGCACTGATCCTGGCGTTGCTGCAGGAGAGTGATCTGGCCAGTAATCAGATCGATCAGCGGTTGTTCGCGCTGTCTGATGAGCTGGCAGCCAACCGTTGGCTGTCGACGCAGGAGCGCAATGCGCTGTACTTGGCCGGGCGTGGCTTGCTCGATAAGCCTGAGAGCCCGTGGAAGGCGCGCCTGGACAGTGCCGGTGAGGTGCGGGAGTTCAGCAATGGCGACGCTGGCATGAAGCTCGAAGGCCCACTGTTGGCCTCGCCGCTGAGTGTGCAGAACGAAGGTAGTGAAACTGTCTACCAGCAACTGACCCTCTCGGGCTATCCACGTCAGGCGCCTGCCGCGGGCGGCAACGGTATGGAGATCCGCCGCGAATACCTGGGCATGAACGGCCAGGTACTGGACCTGCACAACGTGCGCAGCGGCGACCTGGTGCTGGTGCATCTGGCGCTCAAGGCCACGGACCGGGTTCCGGATGCGCTGGTGGTCGACCTGTTGCCGGCGGGCCTAGAGCTGGAGAACCAGAACCTGGCGCAGAGCGCTGCCAGCCTGAACAATGCCAGCAGCGCAGTGAAGCAGTGGCGTGAGTCGATGCAAAACGCCAGCGTGGTGCATCAGGAATACCGTGATGACCGGTATGTGGCGGCGCTCAAGCTCGACGGCTATGGCACCACTCACCTGTTGTATCTGGCGCGAGCGGTGACCCCTGGCACCTACCGTATACCGCCGCCGCAAGTGGAGTCGATGTACCGGCCGAATCTGCAGGCGGTGGGCGATGGGCAGGGTGAGATGACGGTCAAATCAAGGTAGGGCACGCTGTTCTTTTGTAGGAGCGGCCTTGCGTCGCGAAAGGGCCTCATAGAGGCCCCAGACCAGCAACTGTGGTGAACAAGAAGTATCGTGTGTGCCGTTTTTGCAGCCGCTGCGCGCCCGCTCGCGACGCAAGGCCGCTCCTACAATTGACGGTGCACGCTCAATGAATCACCCAACTCATCACCCACAACCCCAGCACCAGCCAGATGATCCCGAGGATGATGGACGCGCGCATGAAGGCGCGGATTGCCGAGTACAGCAGCAGCAGGCCGACGATCAGGGCAAGGATGCTGACCAGTGAGGTGTCCATGCCCAATGTGCGCGCAAGGCCATCAATGAAGTTGCCCCCGGCGTTGGCCAGCAGGTTGAACAGGCCGCTCAAGGCGTCGACGATGAAGCGGATCAACGAACCCAGTGCCTGGCCAAGCCACTCGAAAAAACCTTCTACATGCATAGTTGCTTCCTGATGTACGAATCGGCGAGGTTGCCGTCCCCAAGCCTTTGGCCATCACCTGGCCCGGTCGGTTCCCGATGCCTAGCTTAGCGCGACCGCGCACCCGAGCGGCAAGGATCCTGCGCGCCTGTGTGATGGCGCTGGTGGGCATCGCCGGCCTATTGTGGCTGGCTGACCGCATCTGGCCATTGCCCATGCCGGCAGATGATCTGGCGCGGGTCGTGCTGGCCGAAGACGGCACGCCCTTGTGGCGCTTCGCCGATGCCGAGGGCGTGTGGCGCTACCCGGTCAGCCCCAAAGAGGTTTCGCCTTTGTACCTGCAGGCGCTGCTGACCTATGAGGACCGCTGGTTCTACCACCACCCGGGGGTCAACCCGCTGGCGCTGGTGCGCGCGGCATGGCTGAACGTGCGCGGCGGGCGGGTTGTTTCAGGTGGCAGCACGCTGTCGATGCAGGTGGCGCGGTTACTCGAACCGCACGACCGCACGCTGGCAGGCAAGCTGCGGCAACTGTGGCGTACGGCGCAGTTGGAATGGCACCTGTCCAAGCACGAGATTCTGCAGATCTACCTCAATCGCGCACCCTTCGGTGGCACCTTGCAGGGCGTGGCGGCGGCCAGTTGGGCTTACCTCGGCAAATCGCCGATGCACCTCACGCCTGCCGAAGCGGCGCTGCTGGCGGTGCTGCCCCAGGCACCCAGCCGGTTGCGCCCGGACCGTCATCCCGCACGCGCCCAGCGTGCGCGGGACAAGGTCCTGCAGCGCCTGGACGAGTATCAGGTGTGGCCTGCCTGGCAGATCAAGGAAGCTGCTGAAGAACCGTTACTGCTGGCCCCGCGTCAGGAGCCAGCCTTGGCACCGCTGCTGGCACGCCGCCTGAACACTCCCGGCAGCCCGCCGTTGATCCGCACCACGCTCGATGCCTCGTTGCAGCGGCGCCTGGAGGACCTGCTGCTGGGCTGGCGTGCCCGCTTGCCGGAACGTACCTCCGCGGCCGTGCTGGTGGTGGATGCGCAGAGCATGGCCGTACGTGCCTACCTGGGTTCGATCGACCTTGCCGATGAGCGCCGTTTCGGCCACGTAGACATGGTACGCTCGCTGCGTTCACCAGGCTCGACCCTCAAGCCGTTCCTTTATGGCATGGCCCTGGACGACGGCCTGATCCATTCCGAATCGCTGCTGCAGGATGTACCGCGCCGCTATGGCGATTACCGGCCTGGCAACTTCTCGATGGGTTTCAGCGGCCCGGTCTCGGCCAGTTCGGCGCTGGCCTTGTCGCTGAACCTGCCGGCGGTACAGTTGCTCGAAGCGTATGGGCCCAAACGCTTTGCCGCGCAACTGCGCATTGCCGGCATGCCGCTGGCGCTGCCGCCATTGGCCGAGCCTAATCTGTCGTTGATCCTCGGTGGCGCAGGCAGCCGCCTGGAGGAGCTGGTGGGTGGTTATGCGGCATTGGCCCGTGGCGGCAACAGTGCGCGGGTGCGTCTGCAACCGCAGGATCCGCTGCTGGAGCGGCGTCTGCTGTCGCCGGGGGCGGCGTGGATCATCCGGCGTATTCTCAGCGGCCAGGCGCGGCCGGACCGTGACCCGCACGCGCAGTTGGTGCAACGCCCGCAGTTGGCCTGGAAAACGGGTACCAGCTATGGCTTTCGTGATGCCTGGTCGATCGGCGTCGGGCCGCGTTATCTGATTGGCGTGTGGATTGGCCGGCCCGACGGCACCCCGGTGCCTGGGCAGTTCGGCCTGGCCTCTGCCGCGCCGCTGATGCTGCAGATTCACGACCTGCTGACCAACCGTGACAGCCAGCGGGGCCTTGGCGTGCCGGTCGAACAGGTGCCCGCCAGCATTGGCGTGGCCGCGATCTGCTGGCCGCTGGGCCAGCCCATGAACCGGCAAGACCCCAACTGCAGACGCCAGCGCTTTGCCTGGACACTCGACGGCACCACCCCGCCGACCCTGCAGGCATCCGATCAACCGCTTGGGCTGGGTTTGCGTGAGCAGGTCTGGGTCAACGCGCAGGGGCTGCGGGTGGATGGCTCGTGCCCAGGTGCCCACGCGCGTGATGTCGCCCTTTGGCCGGCCCCGCTCGAGCCTTGGCTGGCGCGGGTCGAGCGGCGTGCGGCGCGGCTGCCGGCGGTGGACCCAAGCTGCCCGCCGCAGGTACCTGCCACGGCACCGCCCCTGTCCATCGTCGGTGTACGCCCAGGCGACAACCTGCGCCGCCCGGCCACCAGCAGCGAGCCGTTGCAACTGCAGGTTTCGGCTCTGGGTGGGGGTGGGCGGCGCTGGTGGTTCCTCAACGGCCAGCCCCTTGGCCAGACTGAGGGCCAGGGCAGCATGCGGGTGCGCTTTGAGCAGGCCGGGCAGATCGAGCTCAGCGCACTGGATGAGAGCGGTGAAACCGCGCGGGTGGCCTTCCAGGTCAGCGAGTAGCCGTTCGACGTTTGCCGGGGCAGCACCTACGCTTGCTGGTGATGGGTGTGGCCGGCCGACGCCCCGGCGCCCAAGGGATTGTGGAGCGTCCTATGCGTCTTGCGGTCGTGCCCCTGTTACTGCTGACCTGGGCCAGCCTGGCCCTTGCCGAGCCGTTGCCGGCTTTTCTCGATACCCATGAATACGAGCGCCGCCTGCCCACCGCCAACCTGCCGGTAGATACCTATCGCCCCGTTACCCCGGCGCTGCATGTCGTGTTACCCGTGGCACCCGCTAGCTTGCCGTCAGATGCCCGATTCGTGCTGCACAAGGTGCGCTTCGAGGGCGGTACGGTTTACCCGCTGAGTGAATTACGTGAGCACTATCAAGCATTGATTGGGCACCAGATATCTTTGGGTGATCTGCAGCAATTCACTGAGCGGCTGACCCAGCGTTACCAGCATGATGGCTACCCCTTGTCGTATGCCTACCTGCCACCCCAGGACTTTGCCGATGGCCGTGTGCATGTGGTGCTGGTGGAAGGGTACATCCAAGACTATGAACTGCTCGGTGATATCGGACCGCCCGCGCTCTACCTCAAGCAGATGACAGGACGCCTGCTGGCCGAGCGGCCACTTACCCAGGAAACTCTCGAGCGCTATGTCGGCGCGGTGCAGCGGCTACCGGGTATCAATGTGCAGGCTGAAGTGGCGATGGGGCCCGCCCCTGAAGACGCGAGCCGTCTGGAAATACGTGCGTGGCGCAGACCAGTTGATGCTGGCGTGACTCTGAATGATGGCAGTCGCGGGGACCTGCAGGCGCTGTTCAAAATCTCCAGCAATGGCCAGACACGCTTTGCCGAGCAACTGACTGCGAGCTTTCTGCTGCCAGCCGGTGACGAACATGTTGATTACCAGCGCCTGGATTACCGCCAGCCTCTGGGCGCTCACGGCAACCAATTGCTGCTAGGCGCTGCACGGTACCGCAGTGAGCCGCGTACTCGTGTCCGGCTGGATGGCGGTGAGCACATCAATCAGCGCCTTGAGAGCGAGCGCTATTCGGTCGGTCTGGGCCAGCCGCTGATGATTGCACCGAACGAATGGGTGAACGTGGCCGGGCGTTTTTATTCAGTCGGCGAGCACATTGAGTATCGGGCGGGCGGCTTACCCGAGTACGACACCTATGTTCGCGCGCTGTCATTCGAAGGCGACTGGCGAAAGGCAGATCCCGCTCGCCTGCGCATCGCCAGTGCCGGGGTCTATCAGGGTATGGACTATCTGGGGGCGCGTAGCGATGCAAACTACGACATGGACTTTTTGCGCTTCCGGATCGCTGGATTACAGAGCGACCAACTGTCTGAAAACTGGCAGGGCGTCGTGTCGGCGGCAGCGTACTGGAGTGACGACAGGCTGCCCGACAGTGAGCGAGCGGTGTTTGGCGGGCAGCTTTTCGGCCGCGGCTACCCGAGCGACCAGGCCGCGGGTGACAAGGGCTGGGGTGTGGCTTACGAGCTCAGCTACAGCATTATGCCTGGCCGTGCCTGGTTGCAACGGGTGCAGCCCTATGCGGTGCTCGATGCGGCGCACGCCTGGTACAACGGCGGGCCTTTCGAGGATGCGCATCTCAGTTCGGTAGCGTTGGGCGTGCGCCTGGCAGGCGGGCGATATGGCAATGTCGCGCTGGAGGTAGCCAAGCCGTTGGCGGATGTGGCACTGGACAGCCTGAGCCGTGGGCCTCGGCTGATGCTGAGTATCAGCTATCAGCTGGATTGAGCGTCCGGTCTTCAGGCCCTATCGGTGGCTGCCGATGACAGGGCCTGTGAAGGCAGTTTCACTCAATGGGTGGTGAACCGCTGGTGCACCGGCGACGAACTGGGTGTCAACGCCAGCGCCAGTTGCGTGCGGTTGTGCATATGGGTCAGCCGCAACACCTGCGAAACATACAGTTTCACGGTGTTTTCGGTGATCCCGAGCTCGCAGGCAATCTGGTAGTTGGTCTTGCCTTTGCTCACCAGCCGGGCCACTTCCAGCTGGCGTGGTGAGAGCTTCTCGAACGCGGCAGGCAAGTCGCTCTCACCCTCTTCGACATCGCTGGCGCGGCGGTGGACTCCCTGGCCCCGAGCTTTCTCCAGGTCCTGGTAAAGCTCATCGATGCAGCCCGCCAGGTCTTGTAACCGTTTGTTTAGATTGCCCAGGTTCTGGAAGTTGGATTTGCGTTCCAGCAAAACTTGCTCCAGGCGACGCACGCCTTCGAGCAGTTCGTCGAGGTCGACGGGTTTTTGGTAGTAATCAGCAAAGCCTTCGCGCAGCGCACGAATCACGTCCTGCTTGTCGGCCCGGCCAGTGAGCATGATCGCTTCGAACATGCGCTGGCGCCCGGCAATTTCTTTTAGCGCCCTCACCAGTTCAATGCCATCGCGCTCGGGCATGTGCAGGTCGCACAGCACCAGGCCAATGGATTCATCTGCCACATAGCGCTCGATGGCTTCGTCTGTTGAATGCGCGGCCACGCAATGGTGGCCCTGATTCTCGAGATACTCACACAACTGTTCGACGATCAGGGGCTGGTCATCAACCACCAGAACCTTCACCTCACTGAATGACTTGTTCACGATCAACTCCCTGTTCCTAAGCGGCCCTGCTCCCGGGCCAGACGCTCTGGCAGCTTAACCATAGACGCTGCTTGCGAACCTGTACAACGCATGTACAAGTTATCGGACAACGGGACTGATTATTGGATCCATACCGCTGTGAGCAGAAAGCCGGCCAGCACATAAGGCACAAAGGCTTGTTTGTCGCCCATTTGTTCGGTGAGCGCCTGCAGCCGCTTCTTTACCTTGGGGTTGAACAGGGTCCACAGTCGGCGGCGAGTCAGCAGCCACAACAACACGCTTACGCCAGCACCGATAAAGGTCCCGAGCACATACTGATGACTGGTCGCCAACGCCAGAGCGCCCATCAACTTGACGTCGTCAGCGCCGAAGTGGCCGAGCATGTAGCCGGGCAAGGTCAATAACATGACGATGGCCAATGCCCAGCCGGCATCGCTGGCGTCGGCGCCAATCCAGGTGTGGCCGGTGAAGAACAGCCAGATCAGTGCACCCGCTGCCACGCCCAAGGTCAGGACGTCGGCGATCTGGCGTTCGCGAATATCCTGTTCAGTGCACAAGGCAAGCCACATCAGCAGAACAATGCTTTGCATTGGCAGGTCGATCCTTATTCGTTGAACACGTCTACCCGTCAAGTCAGGTTTATCAACAGGGTAGACGCGATCTGACGAACGGGCTATGCCATGCTCATTTGGCCCTGCCTGGCGGGTAATTGCCCAGTACCTGGCCAACGGTCTTCTGGATGGCGCTGTTGCGTTCCTCAGGGCTGGGCGGGTAGTTGTTCATGATCTGCTCTGCACTGCCGCGCCAGACCAGTTTGCCGTCGCGGCCATCGAACATGTCGACCTGGATGGTCGCCACCTTGTAATCGATGCTACGGGTTTCGTTGTACATGGGCCCGCCCCAATAGCCACCCCAATAGCCCCCCCAGCCACCGCCGTAGTTGGTGGTGATCTGCTGCTGGCGTTGTTCGACGATCAGGTAAGCACGCACTCTGATGTCAGGTTGTACATCGCCTTGGGCCGGGCGCAGGCCGCGCTGGTCGAGCTGGTCGGCGACGGCCTGGCGGATCCGCTGTTCGGTGAGGTCGCTTTTGATACGCGGGTCATCCGGGCGGTAGTGCAGGGCCGGCTCTTGCCAGGCCCAGCTGCGGTATGCGGCAAAGTCTCGGCTGGCGTCGAAATCCTGCTGGACGTTGTTGCTGGAGCAGGCGGCAAGCAACAGCACGAATGACAGTAGAACGAAGCGACGCAACATGATGGTTCTCCGTTAGGCACTAACTGGGAGGATAGCCGCTGAGCGCCTTGTGTACCGATTCGCGCAATGCGCTTTCGCGGTCTCGCGGCGAGCTTTTGTCACTGCCGCTTTCAGCACTCGCGCTCCACACCGGCTGACCGTTGCGGGCGTCGAACAGGTCGATGCGCACCACCATCACTTCAACTTCGTAAGTGCGTACGATCGGCACGCTGCCATAGGCGCCGTAACCGTTGCGGTAACCGCCGAAACCGACACCGCCGTAGGGGGCGGGGCCGTAGTAGGGGTCGTAGTAGTCATAGTCGCGTACCTGGCGCAAACGCCGCTCCAGGCGCATGTCGGCACTGACCAGCAAGTCGCCGGTCGCGCCCCTGGCCGGGCGCAGTCCATGCTGGTCGAGGGCGCCACTGACGGCATCGGCCAGTTGCCCCGGGTCGGCGTCGGCAGTGCCGCTTGGTAACTGGCCGTCGCGCCAGCTCCAGCTGCGGTAACGGCCATAGTCACGCGGTGGGGCCGGGTAGGCACTGGCGTCGAAGGTGCTGGCCGCCTGCGCGGGGGCCGGAGGCAAGGGGCGGCTGCTGGCAACGTACGGGTTGCTGCCCTGACAGGCGCTGAGGGCAAGCGGGAGCAAGGCCAGGCACAGCAGGCGGTACGGCATGAAATCCTCCCGGAGGGTGGGTCAGCGAGGGCGGCACATCCAGTGCAGGTAGCGGCCAAGCCCGGCAAAGCTCGGGTGGCGGCGGTGGGCCAGTTCCATTTCCAGCAGGTCGAGCATCTCGGCCTTGGCCTGGAATTCCCTGGGCATGTAGTCGTGGAAAACTCGCACGCCACTCTCGGTTTCGACCTGCCACAGAGGATCAAGTTGCACCTTGAGCTCACGCGGATCAAGCGGTTTCTGCGGGGTGAGGCTCTGTTTTTCACCTTCCAGGCGGTTGCTGCGCAACTTGCGGAAATGGCCCTTGAGCAGGTTGCGATAAACCAGCGCATCCCGGTTGTAGAAGGCCAGGGACAACCACCCGCCAGGTGCGGTCAGTTGGTGCAGCACCGGCAGGATGCTCTCTGGCTCGGCCAGCCATTCGAGCACGGCGTGGCACAGCACCAAATCGTAGGGCTCGGTGAGCTGACCTAGCAGGTCCTGCCATGGCGCCTGGATGAACGTGGCGGTCTGGCCGGCATCGGCAAAGCGCGTGCGGGCACCTTCGAGCATGGGTGCGGCCGGTTCGGCCAGGGTCAGTTGGTGACCGCGCTCGGCCAGCCATAAAGCCATGTGGCCGAGCCCGGCTCCGATGTCGAGTACCCGCAGTGGGCGGTCGGGGAGGGCGTCGGCCAGGTCGGCCTGCAGTACGGCCAGGCGGATCGCGCCTTTGGCGCCGCCATAGATCTTCTCGGCGAAGCGAGTGGCCAGCTCATCGAAGTGACGGTCGTTCATCGGGCGAAGCGCCTTTCGGTGTCGGCCAGCTTGGCCCGTACCACCTGCTCCATGTCCAGGCCCAGTTCGCTGCACAGCAGCAGCAGGTAGAGGATGACGTCACCTACCTCTTGGCCGGCGTGGGCGAGTTTGTCCGCAGGCAGTTGGCGCGATTCGTCCTCGCTGAGCCATTGGAAAATTTCCACCAGCTCGGCCATTTCCACGCTGGCGGCCATGGCCAGGTTCTTCGGGCTGTGGAAGCCGCGCCAGTCGTTGTTGTCGCGGATCTGGTGCAGGCGTTGAGTGAGTTCTTGCAGGTTCATTGCGGGTCTCCTAGTGCCGCATAGCTTCCTTGCAGCCCCAATGCAAAGCAAGAGGATTCAGGGGCCAAAGGTGCCTGCGGCCTTCAGAGCGAACCCCAGCGACCGACCATGTGCAGCAGTTCACCATGCCCATCCAGGCGCAGCTCACCGGCAGGGCCGGCGGCGCTGGCACTCAACACCACCTCCGAGGGCAACCGCACTGGCTTGCGGAAATCCACTTCAAAGGCATACCCGCTGCCTGGTAGGTGCCCACGCAGCGCTGCCAGCGCCATGGCCTTGCTCCACATGCCATGGGCGATTGCCTTGGGGAAGCCGAACAACCTGGCACTTGTGGCGCTCAGATGAATCGGGTTGTAGTCGCCACAGACTTTGGCGTAGCGCCGCCCAATATCGCTGTCGGCGTACCAGCGGGTCGTTTCAGGCAACGGCTGCGGTTCGCTTTCCTCGCGCTCTTCGGGCTGCCCTTCAAGTTTCAAGCCGCGCACCAGCATGCGGCTGGTTTCGCGCCACAAAAGGCCAAGGCCATCTTCGGCTTCGGTGATCAGGTCGAACGTGCCACCTTTGGCATGTGGCTGCAGGTTGTCGGCATACACTGCAAAGTGCAGCCCGTCGATGCCACCCAAGGGGCGCAGTACCTCGATGCGGTTGTAAAGGTGTACCAGGCCCAGCAGCGGGAAAGGGAAGCCTTGGGCGGTCAGCAATTGCATCTGCAGGGTAAACGCCATGATATGGGGGTAGGTGCCCGGCAAGCGGGCGTCATCGGTGAAGTGGCAAAGATGGCGGTATGCCGTGAGATTGCCGGGATGAACGCGGATGAAGCAGCGCAGGCCATCGGCTGGAAGTGTGTCGCCGGTGATCTTGCGTTTGCTGGCGGCGCGCAGATAGAGGCTTGCCCGTGAGTCGGGGCTGTTCAGGTCATGCCAGTGCCTGTTCATGCTCAAGCTCCCATCAATGCCTGGCCACAAACCCGCAGCACTTGGCCATTGACCGCGCCGGAGCCGGGCTGGCTGAGCCAGGCGATGGCCTCGGCAACATCCTGCGGGCGCCCGCCCTGGCCCAGCGAGCTCAGGCGCCGCCCGGCTTCACGCAGGCCCATGGGCATGGCGGCGGTCATGTGCGTCTCGATAAAACCGGGGGCCACGGCATTGATGCTGCCACCTTGAGCGCCGAGCTTCGGCGCCCAAGCTTGGGCAAAGCCGATCAGCCCGGCCTTGCTTGCGGCATAGTTGGCCTGGCCGCGGTTGCCGGCGATGCCGCTGACCGAGGCCAGCAGGGTGATGCGTGCGTCTGCGCCCAGTGCGCCGCCTTCGTACAGCGCCTGGGTCAGTACCTGTGGTGCTTTGAGGTTGACCGCCATGACGGCGTCCCAGTAATCAGGGGTCATGTTGGCGAGGGTCTTGTCTCGGGTGATGCCTGCGTTATGCACGACAATATCGATGCCGCCGGGCAAGGCCTGGAGCAGCTGCGCGGCGGCGTCGCTGGCGCAGATGTCCAGCCCCAGCGCCTTGCCGCCCAGGCGGGCGGCGAGGGCATCGAGGTCTTGCTGGGCCTGTGGCACGTCCAGCAGCATCACCTCGGCACCATCACGCGCCAAGGTTTCGGCAATGGCGGCGCCGATCCCTCGTGCGGCACCAGTGATCAGTGCCCGGCGCCCGGCGAGCGGCCGCGTCCAGTCCTCGACCTGGCTGGCACAGGCCTGCAAGCGCAGCACTTGACCTGAAATGAATGCACTCTTGGGTGACAGAAAGAAGCGCAAGGCGCCTTCGAGCTGGTCATCGGCACCTTCATCCACGTACAACAGCTGCGCCGTCGCACCGTTGCGCAATTCCTTGGCCAGCGAGCGGCTGAAACCCTCCAGGGCACGCTGGGCGACGCTGGCCAGCGGGTTGTCGATGTCTTCCGGTGCGCGCCCGAGTATGACCACATGGGCGCAGGGTGCCAGGCTGCGCAGCAACGGCTGGAAGAATTCGCGCAACTGCTTTAGCTCATCGCTGTCCGACAGATGACTGGCATCGAAGACCACGGCCTTGAGCTTGGGCCCCAGGCCAGCCACCCAGGCGGGGGCCTGCAGGCTTACGCCATTGAAGCTGTAGCATTCGTCAGTCAGGCGTGGAGCGATGGCTTCGACCTGATTTGCCAGAGGCCCTCCGCCGATGACCAGCGCACCTTCCACCGGGCGCAGGCGGCCGAGCTGCCAGCGCTCCAGCGGTGCAGGACGCGGCAGGCCGAGGGCATCGACGAGACGGCCGCCGAGGTTGGAGTTGGCAAAGCCGAGATAGCGATCGCTCATGTGCGGGTCTCCCTTGAGGCAAGCATTGAAGTGTGGACCAACTTTGTCGGGAGGTCGTTCGAATGCGGCAAAAACACCTAGGCTGTTCGGATCGATTTGTTTCAGGAGGAACCTACACATGCGTGCACTTCGCCGGGTCGCGATTCTGGGCGGCAACCGAATCCCTTTCGCCCGCTCCAACGGCGCCTACGCCACTGCCAGCAACCAGGCGATGCTCACGGTCACGCTGGAGGGCCTGATAGAACGCTACCGCCTGCACGGATTGCGTCTGGGCGAAGTAGTGGCCGGTGCGGTGCTCAAGCATTCTCGCGACATGAGCCTGACCCGTGAATGCGTGCTCGGTTCGCGGCTGTCGCCGCAGACACCGGCCTACGACATTCAGCAGGCTTGCGGCACCGGGCTGGAGGCTGCCCTGCTGGTGGCCAACAAGATCGCCCTCGGGCAGATCGACAGCGGTATTGCCGGTGGCGTCGACACCACGTCCGATGCCCCGATCGGGGTCAATGAGGGGCTGCGGAGCATCTTGCTGCAGGCCAACCGCGGCAGGACTCTGGGTGAGCGGTTGAAGCCCTTCCTGCAGTTGCGTCCGGGGCATCTGAAACCCGAGCTGCCGCGCAATGGCGAGCCGCGTACCGGGTTGTCGATGGGCGAGCATTGCGAGCGCATGGCCCTGGCCTGGCAGATCGGCCGCGCCGAGCAGGACGAGCTGGCTCTGCTGAGCCATCAGCATCTGGCAGCGGCCTATGCCGAGGGTTGGCAGGATGACCTGCTGACACCGTTTCTGGGCCTTGCGCGCGACAACAACCTGCGGTCGGACCTGACTCTTGAGCAGTTGAGCAAGCTCAAGCCCGCGTTCGACCGCAGTGGTTTGGGCACACTCACAGCAGGCAATTCCACACCGCTGACCGATGGTGCGTCGCTGGTGCTGCTGGGCACAGAGGAGTGGGCGCAGGCACAGGGCCTGCCGGTGCTGGCCTATCTGGTCGATGGCGAGACTGCTGCCGTGGACTTCGTCAAGGGGCGGGAAGGGCTGCTGATGGCGCCGGCCTATGCGGTGCCGCGGCTTCTGGCGCGCAATGGCCTTACCCTGCAGGACTTCGATTACTACGAGATCCACGAGGCATTTGCTGCGCAGGTGCTGTGCACGCTCAAGGCCTGGGAAAGTGCCGAGTTCTGCCGCGAGCGGCTGGGGCTGGATGCCCCCCTGGGTGCGATCGATCGAAGCAAGCTCAACGTCAAAGGCAGCTCATTGGCGGCAGGGCACCCGTTTGCGGCGACCGGGGGGCGGATCCTGGCCAACCTCGCCAAACTGCTGGCGACGGCTGGGAAGGGGAGAGGCTTGATTTCGATCTGCGCGGCGGGCGGGCAAGGGGTGACAGTGATCGTCGAGCGGTAACTGCCTGAAGGGCTGTAGGGGCGCTCTGGCGGGTGTTAGGCTTGTCTGGTCAGAACTACAAGAATTCACCATGCCGATTATCGGACACCCCCGCGCCATCCCTGCCCTGGTCCATTTGCCCAGGCCGCTCTATGCCCGTGCTGAAAGCCTGGGGGCCGGCTCCTGGACCACCCGCCACAGCCACGACTGGGTGCAGTTTTCCTATGCGATCAGCGGCGTGCTGGGTGTCTACACGCGTGATGGCAGCTATTTCGCGCCGCCGCAGTGGGGCGTGTGGATCCCTGCCGACGCCGAACATGAAGTGGTGACGTCCGGGCGGGCGGAAATGCGCAGTCTGTACATTCGCCGCGACGCTTGCCCGTGGGCTTCTGCGCAGTGCCGAGTACTGGAAGTGACCCCGCTGGCGCGTGAGTTGATAAAGCAGTTCTGCGTGTTCCCGCCGCACTATCCCGAAGGCGATAGCGTTGAAGGGCGCTTGGTTGCGGTGCTCCTTGACCAGCTTCGTACCTTGCCTGAAGTGGGTTTTTCCCTGCCACTGCCACGGCATGCAGGCTTGCTGGCGCTGTGCAATAGCCTGATTGCCACACCGGATCAGGTGCAGACCCTGCAGCAGTGGGCCCGCCAATTGCAGTGCTCGGAGAAGACTCTGATGCGCCTGTTCCAGCGCGAGACGGGCTTGAGTTTCCGCAATTGGCGCCAGCGTATGCGGCTATTGTCGTCGCTGGCGTTGCTGGAGGCGGGAGAGAGTGTGACCGAAGCGGCTCTGGGGTGTGGTTATGATTCGACTTCGGCCTATATCGCAGCTTTCAAGCAATTGTTTGGCTCAACGCCAGGCGAGCTGAAGTTGTAGTAGGGGCTGTAACGGCCTCTTCGAGGGTTTATCGCGAAGAAGCCGCTATAGACGACCGGTCAGGTACGGAAGCGTCGTACCAGCGAATCCAGCTCATTGGACAACCCGGCCAGGCTTTCCGAGTCCTGCCGCGCCGCCTGAGCCAGGTCGGCCACCAGCTGCGCATCACCGTGAATCTGGCTGATATGGCGGTTGATGTCTTCGGCAACCTGGTGCTGTTCTTCCGCCGCGGTGGCGATCTGCGTGTTCATGTCGCGGATGATGTCCACCGACTCGCGTATCTGGCCAAAGCTGTCGCGGGCCAGGCCAATGCGGCTGACCGACTGTTGCGACACTTCCAGGCTGGCATGCATCTGCTCGGCCACTTCGGCGGTACGGCTGGCCAGGTTGCCAAGCAGCCCGTCGATTTCAGCGGTCGAATCGGCGGTGCGCTTGGCCAGCGCCCGGACCTCGTCGGCAACTACCGCAAACCCACGGCCCTGTTCGCCGGCGCGGGCGGCTTCGATCGCGGCATTGAGCGCCAGCAGGTTGGTCTGTTCGGCAATCGAGCGAATGGTACCGAGGATCGACTGAATGGCATTGCTGTCGCGCTCCAGCTGCTGAATCGACTGCGCCGACTGCTCGATCTCCTGGCTCAGCCGGTCGACACTGCTGACGGCCGCATCGATCTGCTGCTGGCCTTCGCGGGCCTGTTGCTGGCCGCTGTCGGCCGATTGCGCGGCCTGGCTGCAGGAGCGGGCAACCTCGTTGGCGGTGGCGACCATTTCGTGGAATGCGGTGGACACCATGTCCACCGCTTCGCGCTGGCGCCCGGCGGCCTCGGCCATGTCGCTGGAGACCTGAGTGGAGCTGGTGGACGTGCTGAGGATCTTGCTCGCCGCCGCGCCGATGTGCTGGATCAGGCTGCGGATGGCACCGAGGAATTGGTTGAACCAACCGGCCAGTTGCGCGGTTTCATCACGCCCGCGGACTTCCAGGTTGCGGGTCAGGTCGCCTTCGCCCTGGGCGATGTCTTCCAGGCCACTGGAAACACTGTTGATGGGGCGCACGATGAGTTTGGCGAATGTGGCACCGACTACGGCGAACAGCGCGGCCAGCACCAGCGCGACGCCGCCGATGAGCCAGGTGAGGCGGGTGGTGGTTTGCATCACTTCGCTTTGTTGGATCAGGCCTATGAAAGTCCAACCGAGTTTTTCGTCGGGGTAGACGTTGGCCATGTAGCGTACGCCGCCGATGTCGACTTCAGCCAAGCCCTTGCCGGCCTTGGCCAGCTCGGCATAGCCGTCGCCGAAGCTGGCCAGCTGTTTGAAGTTGTGACTGGCATCGCGCGGGTCGACCATCACGTTACCGTTGTTTTCCATGAGGATCAGGTAGCCGCTTTCGCCCAGCTTGATCTGCTGGACGATCTCGGTCAGGCCCTTGAGCGATACGTCGATGTTGACCACGCCACCGGGGCTGCCCAGCTGGTTGGCAACGGTACGCACGGTGCTGACCAATACGGCATCGTCGCCGGCCCAGTAGTAAGGGGCGGTGCGCAGGGTCTTGCCAGGGTTGGCCATGGCCGCTTGGTACCAAGGGCGGGTGCGCGGGTCGTAGTTGCTCATGTTCGGGTCGCCTGGCCAGAAGGCGTAGCCGCCGTCTTGCAGGCCATAGGACACGTAGGCGTAGTCCGGATGGCTTTTGGCCAGACGCGTGAACAGCTCGAACAGTGTCTTGTCCTGTTCGCTCGGGGTGATTTGCGCAGCGTCGGCGCTGATGTGTTTCTTGACGTTGTCGCTGCTACCGGTGACCTGCGGGAGGCTGGCCAGGTAGTCGACGTTCTGGGTGATGCCCTGGAAAAACAGGTTCATCGCGTTACTGACCTGGCGGATTTCCCGGCTGCTGCCGTCAAGAAAATCCTCGCGGGCTTCGCCGCGCAGGTTGATGACCACCAAGGTGGCTACGAGGACGATGGGCAGTGCGGCGATGACCGCGAATGCCCAGGTCAGTTTCTGTTTGATGTTCATCGACGCTCCCGGAATTTATTTTTTTCGACACGCGAGGCAGGTAGAAACTGTATCGGCGGCGTCCGGGGTTTTTTGAATGAAAATGCCCGTATTTATTGGGCCTAGGCGCATTTGGCGACTATTCGGTCGGCTTCAGGCTAATATGGCATACCAAGTGCGTGGGCGTGGTGGCCAAATGCGTCAGTGGCAGCACTCGCCCCCTTTTGCGAGATCTTTGAGTATCGGGCAGTCAGGGCGGTCATTACCTTTGCAGTGGGCTACCAGTTCGCTCAAGGTGTCGCGCAGGCTGGCCAGTTCCTCAATGCGCCGGTTCAGCTCATTGATGTGTTGCAGCGCCAGAGCCTTCACGTCGGCGCTGGCGCGCTGCCGGTCCTGCCACAAGGTCAGCAGCTTGCCCACCTCTTCCAGGGAAAACCCTAGGTCGCGTGAGCGCTTGATGAAGGCCAGACTGTGCAGGTCCTCTGGCTGGTACAGGCGGTATCCGCTGTCGCTGCGGGTGGCCGGCTTGAGCAGGCCGATGGCTTCGTAGTAGCGGATCATCTTGGTGCTGAGCCCGCTGCGGCGGGCGGCCTGGCCTATATTCATGGGGCCTCCTGCGAGGTGCTGGTGGGTTTCCAGGTCTTGAGCCACAAGGCATTGCTCACCACGCTGACGCTGGACAACGCCATGGCGGCGCCGGCCAGTACCGGGTTCAGGTAACCCAGCGCGGCCAGTGGGATGCCGATGAGGTTGTAGATGAATGCCCAGAACAGGTTCTGGCGAATTTTCGCATAGGTCTTGCGGCTGATTTCCAGGGCGGCAGGCACCAGGCGTGGGTCGCCACGCATCAGTGTGATGCCTGCTGCCTGCATGGCCACGTCGGTGCCCCCGCCCATGGCGATGCCGATATCGGCAGCGGCCAGGGCCGGGGCATCGTTGATACCGTCACCGACCATCGCCACCACACCGTGCTTTTTCAGTTCGGCTACCGTGGCGGCCTTGTCGGCTGGTAGCACTTCGGCGTACACGTCATCGATGCCGAGAGTATCGGCTACCACCTTGGCGCTGCCACGATTGTCGCCGGTCAGCAGGTGGCTGCTGATATGGCGCTTGCGCAGGGCTGCGATGGCCTGTTCGGCACCGGGCTTGATGCTGTCGCCGAAGGCGAACAGCCCCAGCACGCGAGGCTGTGCGCCTCGTTCAATCAGCCAGGACAGGGTACGGCCTTCGGCTTCCCAGGCCTGTGCTTCTGTGGCGAGGGCGCCGGGTTGCAGGTTGCACTCGTCGAGCAGGCGCCGGTTGCCCAGCGCCAGTTCGCGGCCTTCCACCCGGCCAGCGATGCCACGGCCGGTAAGGGACTGGCTGTCGGCTACCGTGGAAACCTCTAGGCCTTGCTCGGTGCAGGCGTCGAGTACCGCCTTGGCCAAGGGGTGTTCGCTGCCACGTTGCAGGGCCCCCGCCAGGCGGTGCAACTCGGCACTATCACCGACCAGTGCCTGGCTGTGGACAACGCGCGGGCTGCCGGAGGTGAGCGTTCCGGTTTTGTCGAACACCACGCGGTTCACCGCATGGGCGCGCTCCAGCGCCTCTGCGTCCTTGATCAGGATGCCGTGGCGCGCGGCAACGCCTGTACCCGCCATGATTGCTGCAGGTGTGGCCAGGCCAAGGGCGCAAGGGCAGGCAATCACCAGCACGGCAACGGCATTGATCAGCGCGGTCTCCAGCGGGGCGCCGGCCAGCGACCAACCGATCAGGGTTAGCAGTGCGATTACCAGCACGGCCGGGACGAAAATCTGGCTGACCCGGTCCACCAGTTTCTGGATGGGCGCCTTGGCTGCCTGGGCGTCTTCGACCAAGCGGATGATGCGGGCCAGCACGGTTTCTGTACCCAATGCCTTGGTGCGCACCAGCAGCCGGCCCTCGCCGTTGATCGCGCCGCCTGTAACCCTATCGCCGGGTTGCTTGGGCACTGGCAGGCTTTCGCCGCTGATCAGGGCTTCGTCGGCGTGGCTGCTGCCTTCTTCCACTTCACCATCGACCGGGAAGCGCTCCCCTGGCTTGACCAGCACCAGGTCACCGAGCCGTAATTGGGCAATTGCAACGTCTTCTTCATGGCCATCGACCACCCTTACTGCGCGCTCGGGGCGCAGTGCTTCGAGGGCACGTATGGCGCTGGCGGTCTGGCGTTTGGCCCGGCTCTCCAGGTACTTGCCCAGCAACACCAGGGCGATCACCACCGCCGACGCCTCGAAGTACAGGTGCGGGGTCATCCCGGCAGATGCCTTGGCCCATTGGTACAGGCTAAGACCATAACCGGCACTGGTGCCCAGCGCGACCAGCAGGTCCATGTTGCCGGCGCCGGCGCGCACAGCCTTGTAGGCCGCCACATAAAATCGCGCGCCAAGGATGAACTGCACGGGGGTGGCCAGAGCGAACTGGGCCCAAGCCGGCAACATCCAGTGCACACCAAACGGTTGAAGCAGCATCGGCAACACCAGGGGCAGGGCCAGCAAAAGGGCGGCGCCGACGGCCAGACGTTCGTTGCGCAGGCGGCGCTGGACGCCTTCTTGGTCATTGTTGACCGACAGCGGCAGGCTGGCACTGTAGCCGGCCTTTTCGACCGCGCCGAGCAGCAGGTTGTTATCAAGGCCTTGCAGCACCTGAAGGTGGGCACGTTCGTTGGCAAGGTTGACACTGACCTGCTCAACGCCCGGTAGTTTACCGAGCGCGCGCTCGACACGGCCGACGCAACTGGCGCAGGTCATGCCATCGATCTGTAGCTCTACGGTGCGGGTCGGTACCTCGTATCCGGCGCCGCGCACAGCCTCGACCAGGGCGGGCAGGCTGCCGGCCGGGGCCTGGACCCTGGCCTGTTCGTTGGCGAGGTTGACGCTGACCTGTTCAGCGCCGCTCACCTTGCGCAAAGCGCGCTCGACACGGCCAGCACAGCTGGCGCAGGTCATGCCGGAGATCGGCAGGTCAAATAAAGTGGATGCGGGCATGGCACTCCTCCTTGGACAGGCCACCAGCATCAACCTTGCCATGTGGGGAAGGTCAATAGTCCAGGTTGGCTCGCCTCAATACCAGCCCATTGTGGCCCATGGCAATGCGGTACTTGTTGATCTGACCCGCTTGCAGGGTCAGTCGAGTGCTGCGCTGGTCTTCCAGGCCGGGCGCGCAGCCGGGCATCTGCCCCGGCAGCAGGCGCAAGCGTACGTCAACAGGGCCGGGCGGCAGGTTGAAGGAGGTCGACTGTTCCTGGAACACGCGCCCGGAAAGCTGGTCGTTGAGGTAGACACCGATTTCGCAGCTGGTGGCCACTTCCAGGCGTTCGCGTGAAATGATCAGCACGCTGTAGTCCGAGTTGCCTTCGGCGCTTGCCGGTGGCACCGCGGCCAGCGTGCCCAATAGCCCGACAACGCCCACTGCTGTCCTGAACATGAAGAATCTCCTGCTTGCCGAATCGTCAAAGGCGCAGCTTGGCCGAGGTTCGTGCGGATTTCCAGCCCGGCCGTTGGATGCAGAACTTGACCTTGCCCCGATGGCAAGCTTGAAACTGCGCAAAACCCTGAAGGAGGCAACACCCATGCAAGTGTTCAACGTACAAGGCATGACCTGTGGCCATTGCGTTAAGGCGGTGACCCGCGCGGTGCAGGATCAGGATGCAAATGCTAAGGTCGAGGTCGACTTGGCCGGCAAGCAGGTGCGTGTGCAGAGTGCTCTGGCTGCTGAGCAGTTGCTGGCTGCGATTCGTGAAGAGGGCTACCAGGCTGACGTGGCCTAAGGTCGAACGGGCCGCTTGGGCGGCCCTGTTTTGTTGCAAATGTTTTCATGCTGATGGTGTCCACTGCAGGTAGACTTACGCACTTGCTTAGCCTGCTATGGATTCCTCATGAACCTGCGAATGGTGCTTATCCTGGGTGCACTCAGTGCGTTTGGGCCGCTGGCGATCGACTTTTACCTGCCCGCCTTCCCGGCCATGGCGCAGGCGTTCGCCACCGACGAAAAACACGTCCAGACCACTCTGGCCGCCTACTTCCTCGGCTTGTCGCTCGGGCAACTGGCGTACGGGCCGGTGGCCGACCGCTTTGGCCGGCGCAAGCCGCTGCTGTTTGGCGTAGCGCTTTTTACCCTGGCGTCCCTGGCCTGTGCCTATGCGCCCAATCTCGACACGCTGATCCTGGCTCGCTTCGTCCAGGCACTGGGCGGCTGCGCCGGCATGGTGCTATCACGGGCCATCGTCAGCGACAAGTGCGACCCGGTGGCCTCTGCCAAAGTGTTCTCGCAACTGATGCTGGTGATGGGGTTGGCGCCAATTCTTGCGCCGATGCTCGGCGGCGTATTGGTTAATCTGGCTGGCTGGCAGTCGATTTTCCTGACATTGAGCCTGTTCAGTGCTGCTTGCCTGGTGGCGGTCGGCCTGGGGTTGCCAGAGAGCTTACCCGCGCACATGCCGCGCCAGCCGTTATCGGGCGCTTTGCGTCAATACCTTCGGTTGTTGGCTGACCGCACGTTCTTTGGCCATGCCCTGACAGGGGGGATTGCCATCGCGGGTATGTTTGCCTACATCGCAGGTTCACCTTTCGTGTTCATCAAGCTCTACGGTGTGCCGGCCGAACACTATGGCTGGTTGTTCGGTACCAATGCGGCAGGTTTCATCCTGGTGGCGCAGATCAACGCGCGCCTGCTGGCAAAGCGTGGCCCGGCCTTCCTGCTGGTGCGTGCAGTCTGGCTTTATCTGGCCGCGGGGCTGGCGTTGCTCGGTGTGGCAGCGCTGCGCCCAGCTGAACTATGGCCATTGCTGGTGCCACTGTTCATCTGCATCGCCAGCCTGGGCTGCATCATCCCCAATGCTTCGGCGTGCGCCATGAGCGGCCAGGGCGCACGCGCCGGCAGCGCCTCGGCCTTGATGGGCTGCCTGCAATTCAGCGTCGCCGCAGGCGCGGCAGCGTTGGTCAGCCTGCTGCACGACGGCAGTGCAGTGCCCATGGCGTTGGTAATCAGCCTGTGCGGAGCACTGGTGGTCAGTGTTGCGCTATTGACCCGGCGCTTGCAGGCCACGCGCCCGGCTTGAGCGGGTGAGGTGCGCGCAGACGGGCTTCCAGCGTGACGACGAAGGCACGTGCTTCTGCTTCGCTGCGGAAGCTCACCACATGCTGGTCGAGCCTGACCTCCCAGGGGCAGTTGGGGTTACGGTTTGACGCACTGACTACAATCTCCATCGCGGCATACCTCCGAATGGTGGAAGAGCGGCTCAAGTGTAGCGCTGCAGTTACGTGGTGCCAGGGCATTAATGGGTGTCCTGACTGGCGGTCAGGGCATTTTCCGGCAGGGGCGTCAGACGCTTCCAGATGCAATTTCTGGAGGGTGTAGAACCTTCGCTTTTATTTGCGCTATTTATGGAACGGCGCTGTCGGCAGAGTCTCTGCCCGCACGGGGCCGTTCTTCCTCGTGCGTTGTTTCTTCCCTTCCATTTCGCGGTCTGATGCCTATCGCCTAAAACTGAGGCGGGGACCGTTCGCCTATGTCAATCGATCAAGGGTTGCCCTACCCACCCCCCTTTGCCCCCCCAGGTCTGTCTGCACGGCTGCCGGAGGAGCCGTTCATGCAGCTTATACTGACCCCGGTGCCAGGCCGGTAGCCGCTAGGGGGGCGCAATCGGCGTTGCCAATGTTGGCCATTGGAATTCAGATGTGATCTTGCAGGGAGTTAAAGGGACATGAATACAGTCAGCAGTATCAGTCAGATTGCCGGCCTGATGGCCGACCCTAAGCGGAGCGCTATGTTGTGGGCGCTGATTGATGGCACGCCGCGACCGACCGATGAGCTGGCGATGATGGCTGGGTTGACCTCCTCCTCGGCCTGTGCCCATTTGTCATTGCTGTCTTCGGCAGGCCTGCTCAGGCTTGAGGCGCGCGGTCGCAAGCGTTACTTCCGGCTGGCGACGCCGCAGGTGGGTGCGGCCGTAGAAGCCTTGGCCAGCGTGCAACTGGGTAATGACAGAGGCGCGCAGGCCAAGCCGCTGCCGATGCCAATGTCGATGCGCCGGGCGCGTCGTTGCGGTGATCACCTGGGCGGCGAATTGGCCGGTGAGCTCTATCACCGGTTGGTGGTAGCAGGCTGGCTGGAGGGCAGCGTGCACCAGATGATGGTCAGTGAGGAGGGCCGGGCGCAGTTGGCAGGCATTGGCGTCTATATCGATGCACTGGCGCCTCAGCAGCAGCGCGGTTGCGTGATCTGCCACTGTAATGAGTGGAGCGACCAGGGGCCTCATCTTGGCGGCAGCCTGGGGCAGGCCTTGCTCACGTTGTTCCTGCAATCAGGATGGATACGTGAGGCGGAGAATTCGCGGGCATTGCAGATCTCGGCCCTGGGGATTCAGCAGATCAATCGCATTGCCCGCGTTCCGACGTTGCAGGTGGGGTAACTGCAACGCCGTGGCTGCTCAGACCAACCGTGCGTCCAGGCTGTTCTGCGCGAGGCGGCGAGCCTGGTCTTCGGTCATGCCCAAGTGAGTGTGCAAGGCATGGAAGTTTTCGGTGACGTATCCGCCGAAGTAGGCGGGGTCATCCGAGTTCACGGTCACCTTCACGCCGCGCTCAAGCATGTCGAGGATGTTGTGCTGGCTCATGTGATCGAACACACAGAGCTTGGTATTGGACAGGGGGCACACGGTGAGTGGGATTTGCTCGTCGATGATGCGTTGCATCAGGCGTTCGTCTTCTATGGCGCGCACGCCATGGTCGATGCGCTTGATCTTGAGCAGGTCGAGGGCTTCCCAGATGTATTCGGGTGGGCCTTCCTCGCCAGCGTGGGCCACGGCCTCGAAGCCTTCGCTGCGGGCGCGGTCGAAGACGCGCTGGAACTTGCTCGGCGGGTGGCCTTTCTCGGAGCTGTCCAGGCCTACCGCGATGAACGCGTCGCGGAAGGGCAGGGCCTGGTCCAAGGTTTTCTGTGCTTCTTCTTCGCTCAGGTGGCGCAGGAAGCTCAGGATAAGGCCGCTGCTGATGCCCAATTGTTCGCGACCATCCTTGAGTGCCTGGTTGATACCGTTGAGCACTACTTCGAAAGGGATGCCGCGGTCGGTGTGGGTCTGCGGGTCGAAGAACGGTTCGGTGTGGATGACATTCTGTGACTTGCAGCGCTGCAGGTAGGCCCAAGTCAGGTCATAGAAGTCCTGCTCGCTGCGCAGCACGTCCGCACCTTGGTAATAAAGGTCGAGGAATTCCTGGAGATTGTTGAAAGCGTAAGCGCTACGCAGGGCTTCCACGTCGTTCCAGGGCAGGGCGATCTTGTTGCGCTCGGCCAGGGCAAACAGCAGCTCGGGTTCGAGTGAGCCTTCCAGGTGCAGGTGCAGTTCAGCCTTGGGCAGGGCGTTCAACCATTCATACATAGCGGGTGTTCTCAAATCAGGTACGGTTGCCGCCATTCTACAGGGCCAGGCCGGGCATTGCGCCCGGCCTGGCCCTGCATTGTTTCAACCACTGATCAGGTTCAACTCACCAGACCAGCGATTCGCCCTTGTAGTTGATGAAGCGCAGCCCGCCGTTGCCGCTTTGCGCTTTGATCTGTTCGAGCATGCCCTGGGTACTGGTGAGTACGTCGATTTCGGCGTTCTCGCCGCCCATGTCGGTCTTTACCCAACCCGGGTGCATGGCCAATACGCAAAGGTCTGGTCGCTGCAGGTCGACCACGAAGCTGTTGATCATCGAGTTCAGGGCGGCCTTGCTCGCCTTGTACAGGCAGACCTCTCCACCGTCGGGTATGGTCACGCTACCCAGGATCGAGCTCATGAACGCCAACACGCCCGAGCCTTCACGCACTTGGCCGGCCAGGCGGCGGGCGACGCGGATCGGCGCCACGGCGTTGGTCATGAACAGGTCGCCGATTTCATTGCGCTGTACGGTTTCCAGGTCCTGCGGCAGCGGCCCCATGACGCCGGCATTGACGAACACCAAGTCGAACACTTCGCCTTGCAGGCGCTGCTTCAGGCCATCGAGCTGTGCGGTGTCGTTCATTTCCAACTGCTCGACGCGTACCCCTGGCACTTCGCCGAGAGCGCCGGGTTTTTGCGGGTCACGCACCGTGGCCGTAATTTTCCAGCCATCGTCGTGAAGGCGCTGCACCAGGCCAAGGCCAAGCCCGCGGGAGGCGCCGATGATGAGGGCAGTTCGTGGAGTCGTCATAGGAACATTCCTGTCGCGGTAGAAGAAAAGGATTTGAGCATACTGCAGACTGACGTCATGCGCCGCATCACAAGTGGTCAAGAAATGATCAATGGCGTTTGGCCGTGTGTACCCGGGCGCTTCGCTTGTTGGCTAACGGGTTATCCACAGGCTGTTCCACAGTTAATGTGCGCAAGCTGCCAGGCGGCCTGAGTGATGTACGCTTGACGACTGGGGAAAACTCCCCACAGCTCAGCGGGTTGAGCCTTCCATCATATTGTGATCAAAAAATGCTCAATGCTCTGCAGGCCTTGAAGGGCGTGGCCTGCATCAGAATGCCCCAAGCTTATCCACAGGCAGGCCCACAGTTGTTGTGGGCAAAGGTCAGTGGGCTTCCAAGAGGATGCGCCCGCGGCTGAGGTCGGCCAGTTGCTGTTGCAGCGCGCCGATGTGTTCTTCACCTACCGCAATGTGCAGATCCACCCCGTTGGCGGTGAACCGTTCTTCCAGCACCAAAGCGTCGACTTCGGCCAGGCGCAGTTTGACCAGGGCCAGTTCGCTGAAGCTGCAGCTGCAGCTGTACTCGCTGCGTTGCACCAGCAGCCTTTTCGGCGCCTGCTGCAGGCACTTGTTGGCACCGCCACCATAAGCCCGGGCCAGGCCGCCCTTGCCTAGCTGGATGCCCCCGTACCAGCGGATCACCAACACCACGACCTGGTCACAATCCTGGGCTTCTATGGCAGCCAGGATTGGCCTCCCGGCCGTGCCGCCAGGTTCGCCATCATCGCTGCTGCGGTATTGCCCGCCCAGCTTCCAGGCCCAGCAATTGTGCGTGGCAGCCAAGTCGCTATGGCGTTCGATGAAACTCATCGCCTCGGCGGCGCTGGATATCGGGCCGGCGAGGGTAATGAAGCGGCTTTTGCGGATTTCCTCGCGAAACTCGCAGAGGTCGAGCAGGGTAGAAGGCATAAGTCGATGTCAGGCACTCGGCGTGATGCCGCACCCCTTGAGGATGATGTGGATAAGGTTATTGCTCGCATCTTCCATGTCTTGCTTGGTCAGGCGGCTGCGGCCGGTAACCTGGCAGATCTGGGTGGCGAAGTCGGCATAATGCTGGGTGCTGCCCCAGAGCAGGAATATCAGGTGAACCGGGTCTACCGGGTCCATCTTGCCTGCTGCGATCCAGGCCTCGAATACCGCCGCCCGGCCACGGAACCACTCGCGGTAGTCGGCGCTGAAGTACTCGGTCAGACAAGTGCCGCCGCTGATCACCTCCATGGCGAAGATCCGGGAGGCTTGCGGATTGCGCCGGGAGAACTCCATCTTGGTGCGGATGTAATGGCTCAACGCAGTACCGGGATCGTCATCGACGCTCAAGGCGTTGAAGGTGCTGTCCCAGAGCTCGATGATGTTGCTCAACACGGCAATGTACAGGCCGAGCTTGTTGGTGAAGTAGTAATGCAGGTTTGCCTTGGGCAAGCCGGCCTTCAGCGCAATGGTATTCATGCTGGTGCCCTTGAAGCCATGGCGGGCGAACTCGTCTTCGGCGGCCTGGATGATGGCCTGTTCGTTCTTCTGGCGGATGCGGCCAGCGGGCTTGCCCGAGGCGGATAGGCGATGCGCAGGGACTTCTAGGGTCATGGACGATTCCGTACAGGTCTGTGGCAACGGATGTCGGACAAGATTACCTTCCTGCGCTCAAGTAACAAGCATTAGCGTCACAAGCAGGCATCAGCGTGTCGCAGCCAGGCTTTCAAGGAAGCTTTCCAGTACCAGGTTTGGCCGCCGACCCTTGCGCGTTACCCAACTCAGGCTCAGGTCATAGAAGCGCTGCGAGGGCTTGAGAGCGCGCAGGCGACCTTGCTGGACCCAAAACGTGGCGTAGTGGTCGGGTAGGTAGCCGATGTAGCGGCCGGTAAGGATCAGAAATGCCATGCCCTCACGGTCCGAGGCGCTGGCGGTGCAGTTCAGTGCCTGATAATGGGCCTGGATTTCGGCGGGCAGGCGGAAGGTCGGAGCGATTGCCTCCTGGCTGTTGAGTCGGGCTTCGTCGATCTGCTGGTCATCGGCATAGAACAATGGGTGGCCGACCGCGCAGTAGAGCAGCGAGCGTTCGCTGTACAGCGGTTGGTACTCGAGGCCGGATAGCGGGCTGGTCTGCGGGACCACGCCGACATGCAGGCTGCCATCGAGCACACCCTGCTCGACCTGGCTTGGGGCGATCATGCGGATCTGGATGCGCACCTCGGGGCCGCGATCCTTGAGTTCGGCCAATGCATGAGTGATGCGCATGTGCGGCAGGGTCACCAGGTTGTCGGTCAAACCGATGTTCAGTTCTCCGCGCAGATGCTGGTGCAGGCCGTTGACTTCGGTACGGAAGGTTTCCAGCGCACTGAGCAGTTGCAGGGCCGAGTGGTAAACCTCGCGGCCCTCCTCGGTCAGCGAAAAACCGGCGCGGCCACGCTGGCACAGGCGCAGGCCCAGGCGTTGCTCCAGGTCATTCATCTGCTGGCTGATGGCCGAGCGGCCAATGCCCAGCACGTTTTCGGCAGCCGAGAAGCCGCCGCACTCGACCACGCTGCGGTAGATCTTCAGCAGGCGGATGTCGAAATCGCTGACTTGGGCGAGGGGGTCGGGGCGTCGGCTCATAAGTTTAGTCTTGCGCTACCTGAAGATTAGAAATGTAGTCTTTTTCAGACTTTATCCACGTGCGAATTTAGCTGCAACAACATCCATCGTTGCCTATTCGTTTTTCGAGGAACCGCCGATGAACATGCCCGAAACCGCTCCTGCCGGTATCGCAAGCCAGCTCAAGCTGGATGCGCACTGGATGCCTTACACCGCCAACCGCAATTTCCATCGCGACCCACGGCTGATCGTGGCGGCCGAAGGCAATTACCTGGTCGATGACAAAGGGCGCAGGATCTTCGATGCCTTGTCGGGCCTGTGGACGTGCGGTGCCGGGCATACCCGCAAGGAAATCACCGAGGCGGTTGCACGTCAGCTCGGCACCCTGGATTACTCCCCTGCCTTCCAGTTCGGTCACCCGCTTTCGTTCCAGCTGGCCGAGAAGATCACCGCGCTGACCCCCGGCGACCTGAATCACGTCTTCTATACCAACTCCGGTTCCGAGTGCGCCGATACCGCGCTGAAGATGGTCCGCGCCTACTGGCGCCTGAAAGGCCAGGCCACCAAGACCAAAATCATTGGCCGTGCCCGTGGTTACCACGGTGTGAACATCGCTGGTACCAGCCTGGGTGGCGTAAACGGCAACCGTAAGATGTTTGGCCAGCTGCTGGACGTCGACCATTTGCCGCACACTGTGCTGCCGGTCAATGCCTTCTCCAAAGGCCTGCCGGAAGAGGGCGGCATCGCCCTGGCTGATGAAATGCTCAAGCTGATCGAACTGCACGATGCTTCGAACATCGCTGCTGTTATTGTCGAGCCGCTTGCGGGTTCGGCTGGTGTACTGCCGCCGCCGAAGGGCTATCTGAAGCGCCTGCGTGAAATCTGCACCCAGCACAATATTCTGCTGATCTTCGACGAAGTGATCACCGGCTTCGGCCGCATGGGTGCGATGACGGGGGCCGAGGCCTTTGGCGTGACCCCTGACCTTATGTGCATCGCCAAGCAGGTCACCAACGGCGCCATTCCGATGGGCGCGGTAATCGCCAGCAGCGAGATCTACCAGACCTTCATGAACCAGCCGACCCCGGAATATGCTGTGGAATTCCCGCACGGCTATACCTACTCGGCTCACCCTGTTGCCTGCGCCGCAGGTATAGCTGCGCTCGACTTGCTGCAAAGGGAAAATCTGGTGCAGTCGGCGGCCGAGCTGGCACCGCACTTCGAGAAGCTGTTGCACGGCGTGAAGGGCACCAAGAACGTCGTCGATATCCGTAACTACGGCCTGGCCGGCGCCATCCAGATCGCCGCCCGTGACGGTGATGCCATCGTCCGCCCTTACGAAGTGGCGATGAAGTTGTGGAAGGCAGGCTTCTATGTACGCTTTGGTGGCGACACCCTGCAGTTCGGCCCAACGTTCAACACAACGCCGCAGCAACTGGATCGCCTGTTCGACGCCGTCGGCGAAAACCTGAACCTGATCGACTGATCTTTCCGATTGTGACGCCAGGCGCGTGCACGTATCGCGCGCCTGTCTCTACCTTCTTTACCTGGAGTTTTGAATGAGCATTGTTCAGCACCTGATCCACGGCGAGCTGGTTTCCAAGGGTGAGCGCACCGCCGATGTCTTCAACCCGTCCACTGGCCAGGCCGTGCGCAAGGTCGAGCTGGCTAGCCGCGCGACCGTGCAGGAAGCGATCGACTCTGCCAAAGCAGCTTTCCCTGCCTGGCGCAACACCCCGCCGGCCAAGCGTGCCCAGGTGATGTTCCGTTTCAAGCAGCTGCTGGAGCAGAACGAGGCACGCATCTCGCAGATGATCAGCGAAGAGCATGGCAAGACACTGGAGGACGCGGCCGGCGAACTGAAGCGCGGTATCGAGAACGTCGAGTTCGCCTGTGCGGCGCCTGAGGTGCTCAAGGGTGAATACAGCCGTAACGTCGGCCCGAACATCGACGCCTGGTCCGACTTCCAGCCGCTGGGTGTGGTCGCCGGTATTACGCCGTTCAACTTCCCTGCCATGGTCCCCTTGTGGATGTACCCGTTGGCCATCGCTTGCGGTAACGCCTTTATCCTCAAGCCGTCCGAGCGTGACCCGAGCTCGACCTTGTACATTGCCCAGTTGCTTCTGGAGGCCGGCCTGCCCAAGGGCATCCTCAACGTGGTGCACGGTGACAAGGAAGCTGTGGACGCGCTGATCGAGGCGCCGGAAGTAAAAGCGCTGAGCTTTGTGGGCTCGACCCCGATCGCCGAGTACATTTATGCCGAAGGTACCAAGCGCGGCAAACGTGTCCAGGCACTGGGCGGAGCCAAGAACCATGCAGTGCTGATGCCCGATGCCGACCTGGACAACGCGGTCAGCGCACTGATGGGCGCTGCCTACGGTTCGTGCGGCGAGCGTTGCATGGCTATTTCGGTGGCGGTGTGTGTGGGCGACCAGGTTGCCGATGCGCTGATTGCCAAGCTGGAGCCGCAGATCAAGGCGCTGAAGATCGGTGCCGGCACCTCGTGCGGCCTGGACATGGGACCGCTGGTGACGGCTGCTGCCCGTGACAAGGTAGTGGGCTACATCGATGACGGTGTTGCTGCTGGTGCCAAGCTGGTGGTGGATGGCCGTGGCTTCCGTGTGGCGGGTAATGAAGATGGCTACTTCGTGGGTGGCACCCTGTTCGACAAGGTGACGCCAGAGATGCGCATCTATAAAGAAGAAATCTTTGGTCCAGTGTTGTGCGTGGTGCGGGTGAACAGCCTGGAGCAGGCCATGCAACTGATCAACGATCATGAGTATGGCAACGGGACCTGTATCTTTACTCGTGATGGTGAAGCGGCACGCCTGTTCTGTGACGAGATCGAAGTGGGCATGGTTGGCGTGAACGTGCCGCTACCGGTGCCGGTGGCGTACCACAGCTTTGGTGGCTGGAAGCGCTCGCTGTTTGGCGACCTGCATGCTTATGGCCCGGATGGGGTACGGTTCTATACCCGTCGCAAGGCGATTACCCAGCGTTGGCCGCAGCGTGCGAGCCATGAGGCGTCGCAATTTGCCTTCCCTAGCCTGTAAGGTATGAGAAGCGAAGCGGGGAGGCCGGCAGGCCTCCCCGCTTTGTCTTAGGCAATATCAAGGTTTATTGAAATTAAATCTTGACGGGCGTTCGAATCCCCTTATAATGCGCCCCACTTCCAGCGCAGTCGGAACGAGAAACTCCTTGAAATTCAACGAGTTGCTTAATCCAGGTAGTACTGGAGGTGCTTCGGTCGACTGATCGATAGCGGTTAAAATGGTGGTTGACAGCGCTTCTAAACGCTGTATGATTCGCCTCCCGCTACGAGAG
>NZ_CDRVFO010000028.1:0-55973 GCF_977070485.1 Lelliottia jeotgali | reverse complement strand
GCGGACTCAGGAGGATTCGAACCTCCGACCGCTCGGTTCGTAGCCGAGTACTCTATCCAGCTGAGCTATGAGTCCGTGTCTTGCCGCGCATTATAGGTCGCTGAAACATTTTTGCAAGAACTTTTTCGTTTAACTTCAACGACTTAGCGTTCTTACCGATTACAGCGCCCTAAGCGAATAATGGCGGTGAAGGGGGGATTCGAACCCCCGATACCCTTATGAGGTATACTCCCTTAGCAGGGGAGCGCCTTCGGCCACTCGGCCACCTCACCGCAACACGAGGCGAATATTAAACAGGCTCTTCCTCGTTTGCAACCCTTTTTTTGAAAAAAACTTCAAAAAAATTAAAGGCTTGGCTCCTCATCCTTCTCTTTCTTGATCCGCAGGTAGATTTCCTCGCGGTGAACGGCCACTTCCTTGGGGGCGCTGACGCCGATGCGCACCTGGTTTCCTTTGACGCCGAGCACCGTCACGGTGATCTCGCCATCTCCAATGATCAGGCTCTCGGCGCACCGACGAGTCAGAATCAACATAGCTTTCTCCTTACGCAAGACATTCAGGGATAACAGTCTGGGAACAACCGGGCCTGGTCGTGGACGACGACACAGGGCCCCGTAGCGCGTCACGCTGGCAGGACAGGGCCTGCGTGACGAGCAGAAACGCGAAGGGCGCGGCAAGCCGCGCCCCTCAAGGCAACGCCTTACTCGCCCTGTCGGGCCGGAGCGTCAAGCTCGAACGCGGTATGCAGCGCGCGCACGGCCAGCTCCAGGTACTTCTCTTCGATGACTACCGACACCTTGATCTCGGAAGTGGAGATCATCTGGATGTTGATGCTCTCCTTGGCCAGGGCTTCGAACATGCGGCTGGCAACACCTGCGTGGGAACGCATGCCAACACCGACGATCGATACCTTGGCAATCTTGGTATCGCCGATCACTTCGCGGGCACCGATTTCACGTGCGGTGTTTTCCAGCACGTTGTGGGCCTTCTCGTACTCGTTGCGGTGCACGGTAAAGGTGAAGTCGGTGGTGTTATCGTGCGAGACGTTCTGCACGATCATGTCCACTTCGATGTTCGAGGCGCTGATCGGGCCGAGGATCTTGAAAGCGACGCCC
Organism: Lelliottia jeotgali; assembly: GCF_977070485.1. Classification (NCBI taxonomy): domain Bacteria; kingdom Pseudomonadati; phylum Pseudomonadota; class Gammaproteobacteria; order Enterobacterales; family Enterobacteriaceae; genus Lelliottia; species Lelliottia jeotgali. The sequence goes on along the minus strand of NZ_CDRVFO010000028.1, from coordinate 54,858 downwards.
GGAGTGTCCGGTACGCCGCGAATGGTCAGCTTGGCTTCATCACGGTTGAAGGCGATACCGGAAATGATCGGCTGTTCCATGGATTCCTCTTCATCAATGGTAATGAGGGTACCTGGACCCTCCTTGAAGCTGTGCAGCACGCGCAGCGGAACGTTGTACTTGCCGGCGAATTCCACCGAGCGGATCTGCAGCACCTTGGACCCGAGGCTGGCCATTTCCAGCATCTCTTCGAAGGTGATCTTCTCCAGGCGGCGCGCCTGCGGCACGACGCGCGGGTCAGTGGTGTAGACGCCATCGACATCGGTGTAGATCTGGCACTCGTCAGCCTTGAGCGCGGCCGCCAGGGCCACGCCAGTGGTATCGGAGCCGCCGCGGCCCAGGGTAGTGATGCTGCCGTGCTCGTCGACCCCCTGGAAACCGGCTACAACCACCACACGCCCTTCCTTGAGGTCGGCGCGAATCTTCTGGTCGTCGATCTGCAGGATGCGTGCTTTGTTGTGCGCGCTGTCGGTGAGGATGCGCACCTGGTTGCCGGTGTAGGACACCGCCGGCACGCCACGCTTGATCAAGGCCATGGCCAGCAGGGCAATGGTGACCTGCTCGCCGGTGGACACGATCACGTCCAGCTCACGCGGAACCGGCTGATCGGTGATCTGCTTGGCCAGGTCGATCAGGCGATTGGTTTCGCCACTCATGGCCGACAGCACAACAACCAGGTCGTCGCCCGCTTCACGGTGTTTCTTGACCTTGTCGGCAACCTGCTCGATCCGCTCGATGGAACCGACAGAGGTGCCGCCAAATTTCTGTACGATCAACGCCATTTCAATGGTGCCTCAGCCCATACAGGGCCTCAAAAAAACCATCCAACATGGAGGGGCCGATGACTAGACCACCGGCCCCTCCATCTCAAAGTCCCTGCTCTGCGAACGGCACGGCCAGCGCCAGGGCCTGGTCCAGTGCAGCGACGTCGACGCCACCGCCTTGAGCCATGTCCGGACGGCCACCGCCCTTGCCGCCCACTGCCGCAGCGGCTTGTTTCATCAGGTCACCAGCCTTGAGTTGGCTGGAGAGGTCTTTGGTCACGCCGGCCACCAGCACGACCTTGCCCTCATGCTCGCTGCCCAGCAGGATCACTGCGTGGCCGAGCTTGTTCTTCAGCTGATCAACCAGGGCCAGCAGGGCCTTGCCATCCTGCCCATCCAGGCGGGCGGCGAGGACCTTGGCACCCTTGACCTCAACAGCCGCACTGGAGAGATCGTCCCCTGCGGCGCTGGCGGCCTTGGCCTGCAGCTGTTCCAGCTGCTTCTCCAGCTGACGGTTGCGCTCGAGCACAGCCGACAGCTTGTCGATCAGGTTGTCACGGTTGCCCTTGATCAGCTGCGCGGCTTCCTTGACCTGCTCTTCGGCAGCGTTCAGGTAAGCCAGCGCGGCAGCGCCGGTAACCGCTTCGATACGGCGCACGCCAGAGGCCACGCCACCTTCGCTGATGATCTTGAACAGGCTGATATCGCCGGTGCGCTTGGCGTGGATCCCGCCGCACAGCTCGACGGAGAAATCGCCACCCATGCTCAGCACGCGCACGGTATCGCCGTATTTCTCGCCAAACAGGGCCATCGCGCCTTTGCGCTTGGCGGTTTCGATATCGGTGATTTCAGTTTCCACCGGGGTGTTCTTGCGCACTTCGCGGTTGACGATGTCTTCCAGTGCCTTGATCTGCGCAGGCGTCACCGCCTCGAAGTGGCTGAAGTCGAAACGCAGACGCTGGCTGTCGACCAGCGAGCCCTTCTGCTGCACGTGCTCGCCCAGTACCTGACGCAGCGCTTCGTGCAGCAGGTGCGTGGCAGAGTGGTTCAGCGAGGTGGCGTGCTGCACGTCGGCATCGACCTTGGCTTCGACCGGAGAACCGATCACCAGCGCGCCGCTGGCGACCACGCCATGGTGCAGGAAAGCGCCGCCGGTCTTGGTGGTGTCCTGCACGTCAAAGCGTACGGCGCCCGACTGCAGGTAGCCGGTGTCACCAACCTGGCCACCGGACTCGGCATAGAACGGGGTGCGGTCCAGCACCACGACGCCCTGCTCGCCCTCGCCCAACTGGTCGACCGACTGGCCGTCCTTGTACAGGGCAATGACCTTGCCCTGACCTTCGGTGGCGTTGTAGCCGACGAAGTCGGTAGCGGTGTCGACCTTGACCAGGCTGTTGTAATCCATGCCGAAGGCACTGGCGGAACGGGCGCGCTCACGCTGGGCATCCATTTCACGCTCGAAGCCCGCTTCATCGATGGTCAGCTCGCGCTCGCGGGCGATGTCGGCGGTCAGGTCCATCGGGAAGCCGTAGGTGTCGTACAGCTTGAACACCACGTCACCCGGCACTACGTCGCCCTTGAGCTGGGCCAGATCCTGCTCGAGGATGCGCAGGCCCTGCTCGAGGGTCTTGGCGAACTGTTCTTCTTCGGCCTTGAGCACGCGCTCGATGTGCGCTTGCTGGCTCTTGAGCTCCGGGAACGCCTCGCCCATCTCGGCAGCCAAGGCGGCGACGATCTGGTAGAAGAAGCTGCCCTTGGCGCCCAGCTTGTTACCGTGACGGCAGGCACGACGAATGATGCGGCGCAGCACGTAGCCACGGCCTTCGTTGGAGGGCAGCACGCCGTCTGCGATCAGGAAGCCGCAAGAGCGGATGTGGTCTGCCACGACTTTCAGCGAAGCCTGACCGTCGTTGCTGCAGCCGATGGCCTTGGCCGCAGCGCTCAGCAGGTTCTGGAACAGGTCGATCTCGTAGTTCGAGTGCACGTGCTGCATGACCGCACTGATGCGCTCCAGGCCCATGCCGGTATCCACCGACGGCGCTGGCAGCGGGTGCAGCACGCCATCGGCAGTGCGGTTGAACTGCATGAAGACGTTGTTCCAGATCTCGATGTAGCGGTCGCCGTCTTCTTCAGGGGAACCGGGTGGGCCGCCCCAGATATCGGCACCGTGGTCGTAGAAGATCTCGGTGCAAGGGCCACACGGGCCGGTGTCGCCCATGGTCCAGAAGTTGTCGGAGGCGTAAGGGGCGCCTTTGTTGTCACCGATGCGCACCATGCGCTCGGCCGGCACGCCGACTTCCTTGGTCCAGATGTCGTAGGCTTCGTCGTCGCTGGCGTAGACGGTGACCCAGAGCTTTTCCTTGGGCAGGTTCAGCCACTTGTCGGAAGTCAGGAAGGTCCAGGCGAAAGTGATCGCATCGCGCTTGAAATAGTCGCCGAAGCTGAAGTTGCCCAGCATCTCGAAGAAGGTGTGGTGACGCGCGGTGTAACCGACGTTTTCCAGGTCGTTATGCTTGCCGCCGGCGCGCACGCACTTCTGGCTGCTGACCGCACGGGTGTAGGCGCGCTTCTCGGCACCGAGGAAGCAGTCCTTGAACTGGTTCATGCCTGCGTTGGTGAACAGCAGGGTCGGGTCGTTGTTCGGGATCAGCGAACTGGAGGCGACTCGGGTATGGCCCTGCTCTTCGAAGAAGCGAAGGAAGGCTTCACGGATTTCTGCGCTTTTCATAGGTTCTTCCACGGAAACGGCGGCCCCTGGGGGCAAACGCGTCGACGAAACGACGGCAAAGGGCCGCATTATATCGGTCCTGCAATCTCGGTGCAGTGTGTTTATGCGATGCAAAGCGTCGATTGGACGGCTTTTCAGGCTCATGCAAACGAAAATGACATGACCGGATGCTAAATGCAGGCTTTTGCCGCTGGCAAGCCAATTACCGCTCAAGGGAAGGGAAAATGGAACAGGCGGTGAATTAAATGGTTTTCATGGGCAGCATTCAGCGACGACTGGCCTTTGTAGAAGCGCCCTTGCGCGACACAAAGCCGCTTCTGCAAGGGAATGCGCAAACTCAGTCCAGACGCTGCCCCGAGTCCGGGACGATGAGAATGCCGGCGCGCAGCCCGTTCTTGACCTTGGGATTGGGAAAGATGATCCGCGCCCCCTCCTCCTCCACCACCCAGCGCATTTCGGCCAGGTCCTCGGCCAGCAGATAACCTTTGCTCAGCTCGGAGAAGTTCTCGATATCCACCGGCAGGTGCAGGCGGAAGCCCTCACTGTGCTTTATGATCTCGCGAGCCACACTGAACAGTTTAAGACCATCGAGCGAGTCTCCGGCCTCAGGTTCGTTGCCTTCGATGATCTGGATCAGGCGCTCCTCCAGCTTGTCGAGGTTGACCTGCTCGTTCTGCCCGAACGGCCGTGCCTTGCCCAGCTCCAGGGTGAATGCCTCGGCATCTAGCTGCTCATAGGTGAAGGCACTGAAGGTGATCGATGACTTGCTCTGCAGCAGCACCGCCTCCATGCCGGCAGCAGCCAGGCGAGCCAGCTCGCGACGAGAATGCTTGCGCCCCTCTTTATAGGGGTATAGGGCAAACTGCTCGATCTTGGAGCCACGAATGGCGGTATGCAGGTCGTAATGAAGGCGAGCACGCTCGGGCTTGCTGAAGAACACCCGGGCGAACTGCTCAAGTTCCGCGGCACGCAATGCCTCGAAACCACTGGAAAGCTCATGACGACCATTGAACAGGCGGTTGATGTCCTGCTCGATGAAGCGCTCGCCTTTGCGGATGGCCGCAGGGTTGCCGAACAGGAACATCACACGCGAACGCGGCTTGATCTTGCCATTGGCCACGCCATGCAACAGCCGTTCGAGCAATTCGATCGGCGCTGTTTCATTGCCATGGATACCGGCCGACAGCAGCAGGTCCAACCCGCAATCGTCGCCTTCGGGCGGACGCACCTCAAGTGCGCCCTCCCCCAGCCAGCGTAAACGTACGCCCTTGGGTGTAACTTGGGTCTTCTCGGCCGGCTCGTGATCGGTCAGGGTCAGCTCAAGCAATTTGCCAAGGGCGAGCATAGGCGCTTCCTTAGTGGTCGTGGCCGCAGTCAGGGCCATGGACGTGATCATCGTCTTCACCGGCTTCTGCCGGCTCCATCTCCAGCTGCAGGCTGACCAGGTTGGTAGCCATCGGGCGCAGCAGCAGGTTGGCGTACTCGGTGTCGTTCTCATCGACGTCGACACCGATCAGCAATTGGCCACGGCCGTCTTGCTGAATCCACACTTCCTTGCCCTGCCAGACAACGGCGAAGCGGGTGCAGGAGGTTTCCAGCTGGGTGCCGTCTACATCTTCAAGGATCAGGCGCAGGGCGTCGGTCATTACAAAATCTCTCTTCAAGGTTGGCGTTGGAACGGATAGACCGAGCCCAACTTCAGAATCTGGGTCAACTCATCCAGCGCCGTACGGCATTCAACCAGCAACTGCGGGTCGGCAAGGTCCGCTTCGCCCAGGCGGTCGCGGTAGTGCTTGTCGACCCACTGCAACAGTGTGTCGTACAGCGGGGCGGTCATGATAACGCCTGGATTGACCGCCGCCAGTTCCGATTCCTTCAAAGCCACGCGCAAGCGCAGGCACGCCGGGCCGCCGCCGTTCTGCATGCTTTGCTTGAGGTCAAATACCTTGACCTCCTTTACCGCGCCACCCTGGCTGGTCAGTTGCTGCAGGTAAGCCCAGACGCGCTCATTGTTGCGGCACTCTTCCGGCACTACCAGCAGCATCGAGCCGTCGTCGCGGCTGAGCAGCTGGCTGTTGAACAGGTAGGAACGCACCGCATCCTCTACCGCCACCGCTGCCCGTGGCACACGGATGGCCTGGAAGTTGCCACCCTTGCTGGCCAGTTTAGCCTGCAGCTGGCCAAGCACCGCGTCAGTCTCGAGGAAAGCATCTTCGTGGTAGAACAGCACCTCGCCATTGCCCACCGAAATCACATCGTTGTGGAATACACCCTGATCGATCACTGACGGATTCTGTTGAGCGTAGACCACACCGTCATCGCTCAGACCATGAAGCCGTGCTACGGCCTGTGAAGCTTCCAGGGTCTGGCGCGCCGGATACTTCTGCGGCGCGGGATAGCGGCTGTCGAACGCGCTGCGACCGTAGACGAAAAACTCAACGCCCGCCTCGCCGTAGCTGCGACAGAAGCGCGTATGGTTGGCCGCGCCCTCGTCGCCGAACTGCGCCACGGCAGGCAGCGCCGGGTGATGGGCAAAGTGCTGCTCATTGCTGAACATGGCAGCCAGCACACGGCTGGTGGTCGGATGCTCGATGCTACGGTGGTACTTGCAGTTGAGGTTGGCCGCAGTGAAATGCACGCGGCCATCAGCGGTGTCGGCGCTAGGGCTGACGGTGGCCGCGTTGGCCACCCACATGCTCGATGCCGAACAGCTGGCGACCAACAGCGGCATGGCCTCTTTGGCCGCGCGCTGGATGACTTCGGCATCGCTGCCGCTGAAGCCCAGGCGGCGTAAAGCCGCTACGTCGGGGCGCTCCTGCGGCGCCAGCACACCCTGCTTGAAGCCCATGTCGGCCAGCGCTTTCATCTTTGCCAGGCCTTGGCGCGCCGCTTCACGCGGGTTCGAGGCCTGCTGGCTGTTGCTCTGCGAGGCAACGTTACCGTAGGACAGGCCGCCGTAATTGTGGGTAGGCCCCACCAGGCCATCAAAATTCACTTCATAGGATTTCATCGGCTAGGCTCCGTGACCTGTTGTTATAGGGTGACGCCCGGCGTCAGGGTCGCCGGCAGGGCAAGGCTGGCAGTCTCCAGCGAAGCCACGGGGTAAGCGCAGTAGTCGGCGGCGTAATAGGCGCTGGCGCGATGATTGCCACTGGCGCCTATCCCCCCGAACGGCGCGCTGCTGGCGGCACCGGTCAGTTGCTTGTTCCAGTTGACGATGCCGGCGCGGCTGCGCAGCCAGAAGTACTGGTAGCGGGCACGGGAGTCGGACAACAGGCCGGCGGCCAGACCGTACTGAGTGTTGTTGGCCTCGTCGATGGCAGCATCGAAGTCGGCGTAACGAATCACCTGCAGCAGCGGGCCGAAAAACTCTTCGTCGGGCCGGTCCGCCACGGCGGTGACATCGATGATGCCCGGGGTCAGCAGTGCGGCATCGGCCTGGGGCTGGGTCATCTCCAGCAACTGGGTAGCGCCCTTGGCGAGCAGCTCAGACTGCGCCGCGACCAGCGCCCGCGCAGCCTGCAGCGAAATCACCGAACCCATGAAGGGTGCCGGCTGCTGATCAAAAGCGCCGACCGTGATGCTTTTGCACACCTCGACCAACCGTATGACCAGCGCATCGCCCCATGCGCCCTGCGGCACCAGCAGGCGGCGAGCACAGGTGCAGCGCTGCCCAGCGGAGATGAACGCCGACTGGATGATCGTGTATACCGCCGCGTCGAGGTCCTTGACCTCATCCACCACCAACGGGTTGTTGCCGCCCATTTCCAGGGCGAGGATCTTGTCCGGACGGCCGGCAAACTGCTGATGAAGCAGGTTGCCGGTACGGCTTGAGCCAGTGAAGAACAAGCCATCGATACCTGGGTTGGCAGCCAGCGCCACGCCCGTTTCACGTGCGCCCTGCACCAGGTTGAGCACACCGGCCGGCAGGCCCGCGGCGATCCAGCAATTGACTGTCAGCTCGGCGACCTTGGGGGTCAGTTCGCTGGGCTTGAACACCACACAGTTACCGGCCAGCAGCGCCGGGACAATGTGACCATTGGGCAAGTGGCCGGGGAAATTGTAGGGGCCGAACACCGCCACCACCCCGTGGGGCTTGTGCCGCAGTACGGCGGTAGCATCGGCTAGCGGGCCGCTTTTCTCGCCCGTGCGCTCGCGGTAGCTCTGTATCGAGATCGCGACCTTGTTGACCATGCTGGTGACTTCGGTAGCCGATTCCCACAGCGGTTTGCCGGTTTCCTCGCCAATGCAGTAGGCCAGTGCCTCGGAATGCTGCTTGAGCTGTTCGGCAAACTTTTCCAGCACGTCGATGCGCGCCTCCAGGCTCAGTTGCGCCCAGGCCGGAAAAGCCTGACGCGCGGCCAGCACGGCAGCGTCGACCTGGCTGGCATCGGCGCCCTGCCCTTGCCAGACAACGGCTTGCGTGACCGGGTTGAGCGACTGCAGGGCTTCACCCTGGCCGGCCTGCCAGCTGCCGGCGATGTAATGCGTGGTCATTTACTGGGCCTCCCGGCTTGCCGACAGCGGCACGGCGCGCACATTGTCGCCAGCGCCCATACGCAGGCGCTTGGCGGTTTGCGGGTCGACCACCAGGGTGCCCGCAGCCAGACGTGCGGGCGCGGCAGTGATACGGCAGTCATCGCGCTTGCGGTTGTGGATGATGTAAGGGGTTGCGTCATCGCCAGGCGTACCGACGGCCAGCACCAGGGTCTGGCTCTCGCGTACGGCACGAATCTTCGAGGTTTCGCACTCGATGGCCGGGCCAGCGTCGAAGATGTCGACATACCCCTGGTAGCTGAAGCCTTCCTGCTTGAGCATGGCCAGCGCAGGCTCGGTGTCGGTGTGCACACGGCCGATGACGCTGCGCGCAGCCTCCGACAGGAAGCAGGTGTACAACGGGAACTTGGGCATCAGCTCGGCAATGAACGACTTGTTGCCCACGCCAGTGAGATAGTCGGCCTGGCTGAACTCCATCTTGAAAAAGTGCCGCCCAAGGCTCTCCCAGAACGGCGAACGGCCCTGCTCGTCAGACATGCCACGCATTTCGGCGATGATCTTGTTGCCGAACAGTTCCGGGAACTCGGCGATGAACAGCATGCGCGCCCGCGACAGCAAGCGGCCATTGAGCCCGGAGCGGTGGTCGCTACGCAGGAACAGTGAACACAGTTCGGAGTTGCCGGTCAGGTCGTTGGCCAGGAACAGGGTGGGGATTTCGCGATAGATGTTCAGCTCCTGCGAGGCGCTGACGGTCAGGCCGACCCGGTAGTTGTACCAGGGCTCGCGCAGGCCGACGGCCCCGGCGATGGCACTGATGCCGACCACCAGGCCTTCGTCGTTCTCCAGCACGAACAGGTAGTCGGTGTCACCGCGCTCGGCTTCACCACGGAAGCTCTTCTCGGCCCAGCCGACACGATGCCCGAGGCGCTCCTCGTTGGCCGGCAAGGTGGTCAGCCCGGTGGTACCGGTGCTGCGTGCCAATTCGATCAGCGCAGGTAAATCGCTGCTGCGTACAGGACGAACGATCATGCTATCTCCTTGTGCGGCAACTGTAGCTACCGCAAAACTCTCTGTTCCCAGACCTCAGACCGCGACCAGGCGCACGCTGGCGCCCTCGCCCACACCCAGCGCCTCGGCAGCCTCTGCACTGAGGCTGACAGGCTTGCCCGGCACCCAGTCCAGTTCGACCAGCACCGCGCGGTAATCCTGCAGTTGGCCGTTGCACACCAGGTACGGGCGCCCGCCCTTGGCCGGCAGTTCCTCGAGCTTGACCGGCACCACCCTGCTCTGGGCGATCGAGCGGATGCCCGAGGCACGCGCATGCAAGGTCGGGCCGCCATCGAAGATGTCGATGTAGTGCTCGGTCTCGAAGCCCTCACGCATGAGGATGTCGAAAGTGATCTGCGCGCGCGGGTGCACCTGGCCCATGGCTTCCTGCGCAGCGTCCGGCAGCAGGGGTACATAGATCGGGTAGTGCGGCATCAGTTCGGCGAGGAAGGTACGGCTCTTCAGGCTGCACAAGCGCTCGGCGTGGGCATAGTTGAGGTCGAAGAAGTTGCGCCCTATGGCATCCCAGAACGGCGACTCGCCTTGCTCGTCGCTGTAACCGACGATTTCGGTGACCACCGAGTCGGCAAAGCGCTCCGGGTGCGAGGCCATGAACAGCAAGCGGCCACGCGAATTCAGCTCGGCCCAGCCACTGTTCACCAGTTCAGGCAGGACATAGAAGCTGGTCAGCAGGCTGTTGCCGGTGAGGTCATGGCACAGTGACAGGACGTGGATCTTGTTGTGGATCTTCAGTTCGCGGGAGGCGTGCACGAAGGTTTCGTTACGAAAACTGTAGAACGGCTCGGAGTAGCCTGCCGAGGCGACGATTGCCGAGCAACCGGCGAGCTTGCCGGTGACACTGTCCTCAAGCACGAAGAAGTAGCTTTCTTCGCCATTGAAACTGACTTCGGCAGCGAACGACGTTTCCGAGGCGGCGATCTTGTCGCCCAGACGGGCAGCGTCGTCCGGCAGCGAAGTGACACCAACGGGGCTGTCTGCAGCCATGCGCTGCACTTCGTTCAGATCACCCATTTGCGCGGGGCGCATCACCAGCATGGTGTCACTCCTTTGGAAAAACTGGCCGCTTTCGCGGCACGGAAAAACGGCGGGCGCGTGTTGAGACTGCAAGCACGCGCCCGCACTGGAATTCTGCTATCGCCGGCCCGCTCGGGGCCGGCGAAGGGACCCCCGGCGAATCAGGCCTGGGTCAGTTTGGCCACAGCCCGCTCGAAGCGGTCCAGGCCTTCATCGATATCGGCATCTTCGATCACCAGGCTCGGCGCGAAGCGCACCACGTCCGGGCCGGCCTGCAGCACCATCACGCCTTCCTTCTCGGCGGCATTGAGGATGTCCTTGGCCTTGCCCTGCCAGGCTTCGGTCAGCACGCAGCCGATCAACAGGCCGACACCACGCACCTGAGAGAACAGGCCGGCCTGCTGGCCGATCTTCTCCAGGCGCACCTTGAAGCGCTCGTGCTTGGCTTTGATACCGGCCAGGGTTTCTGGGGTGTTGATCACGTCCAGCACCGCGCAGGCAACGGCGCAGCCCAACGGGTTACCACCATAGGTAGTGCCGTGGGTGCCGACCGCCAGATGCTTGGCAAGCTCACTGGTGGTGAGCATGGCACCGATCGGGAAACCACCGCCCAGGCTCTTGGCGCTGGTCAGGATGTCTGGCGTCACGCCGTAGTGCTGATAGGCGTACAGCGAGCCGGTACGACCCACACCCGTCTGCACTTCATCGAAGATCAGCAGGGCGTTGTGTTCGTCACACAGCTTGCGGGCGCCTTCCAGGTACGCCTTGTCGGCCGGGACCACACCGCTCTCGCCCTGGATCGGCTCGATCACCACGGCGCAGGTCTTGTCGGAAATCTGTGCTTTCAGCGCTTCCAGGTCGTTGTAGGGCACATGACTGATACCGGTGATCTTCGGGCCGAAACCGTCAGAGTACTTCGGCTGGCCGCCGACACTGACGGTGAACAGCGTGCGACCGTGGAAGCTGTTCACGGCGGAGATGATTTCGTGCTTGTCGGGACCGAAGCGGTCATGGGCGACACGACGGGCCAGCTTGAAAGCGGCCTCGTTGGACTCAGCGCCGGAGTTGCAGAAAAAAGCCCGGTCGGCAAAGGTGGCATCGACCAGTTTGTGTGCCAGGCGCAGTGCTGGCTCGTTGGTGAAGACGTTGGAAACGTGCCAGAGGGTGTTGGCCTGCTCGGTCAGGGCCTTGACCAGTGCCGGGTGGCAGTGGCCCAGGGCGTTTACCGCAATGCCACCGGCAAAGTCGATGAGTTCGCGACCCGACTGGTCCCAGACGCGGGAACCCTCGCCTCGCACAGGAATGAAGGCCGCCGGAGAATAGTTGGGGACCATGACCTGGTCGAAATCGGCACGTTGCACCGGGGCTTGCTCAACGGACATCTGAGTCTCCTGAAGAGGAACGCTGGCCTGGAAGTGGCGAGCGATGGGGGGATTGTAAGGACTGATCTGCGCCTGTCCTTGCGGCCAAGCGACAACTTGTTACAGCGCAAAACCCAGTTTTACCCAGGCTTTCGGCAATGCGACAAACACTGTCGCAATCGCGCAGTGTAACGGCAGAGCGAGACTGGGTGAACGGATGTTCACATAAGAAGATACGCCGGCTGTACCGGCGGCAACCCGATCAGTGTGGGAGCCGGCTTGCCGGCGATGGAAGCGCACTGCGCAAGGAAGCTTTCAGCCCTTTTCGGCAGGCGCCGAACTCAATTCGAAGGGGCTGCTGTTACGCCGCTGGTTGCGGTCTTCCCGTGGCGTGGCGCCAAAGAAATTGCGGTAAGCACTGGAGAAATGCGGGCCGGAGGAGAAGCCACAGGAAAGGCCGATCTGGATGATCGATTTGCTGGTCTGCATCAGCATCTGCCGCGCCTTGTTCAGCCGCAACTCCAGGTAATACTGGCTGGGCACCCGATTGAGGTACTGCTTGAAGATACGCTCCAGTTGCCTGCGCGACACGCATACATGCTGAGCGATTTCGTCAGTGGTCAGCGGCTCTTCGATGTTGGCTTCCATCAACAGCACCGCCTGGGTCAGCTTCGGATGGCTGGAGCCGAGGCGGTTCTGCAGCGGAATGCGCTGGCGCTCCCCCCCCTCACGAATGCGCTCGACCACCAGCTCCTCGGAAACCGCACCAGCCAGCTCAGCCCCGTGATCACGCGCCAGCACCGCCAGCAGCAAGTCGGTCACCGCCATACCGCCGCAAGCGGTCAGGCGATCACGGTCCCAATCGAACAGATGGCTGGTGGCGATGACCTTGGGAAAGCGCTCGGCAAAATCGTCTTGCCAGCGCCAATGCACCGCAGCGCGGTAACCATCGAGCAGGCCGAGCATGGCCAACGGATACACACCCGCAGACAGCCCGCCAATAATGCAGCCGCTACGGGCCAATTGCTTGAGGGCCGAGGACAGCGCCGACCCCAGCGCCTGGGGCAGCTCGTCAGCGAGCAGGAACAGCTTGTGACAACCCTCCAGGCGCCCGTTCCAGGGCTCGCCCGGCAGGCGCCAGGCGCCATCCTGCGCAGGTTCGGCCTGCATAAAGGCCAGCTCGTAAACCACATCAGGATGTACCCGCTGGGCCACCAGCAATACTTCCTCCGCCAGCGCCAACGTCAAGGGCTTGGTGCTTGGCCAGATGAGAAAACCGATTCGCTGGGTGGTCATAGGGTAAGGTCCGAAACCTGAAGTCGTTCGAGTCTGTGGCGCCAAGGCAGACTGCGCACTGCTGCGCAGCATGCCCTATTCTGGTGCGAAGGTGCAGCCTTTACTTCAGGCTGCCAGAGAGAAACTGCTTGAGCCGCTCCGATTGCGGGTTGGCCAGCACTTCGCGCGGGCAGCCGGTCTCTTCGACCAGGCCTTTGTGCAGGAACACCAACTGGTTGGACACTTCGCGGGCAAAGCCCATCTCATGGGTCACCACCACCATGGTCCGGCCTTCCTGGGCCAGGGCCTGCATGACCTTTAGCACATCGCCGACCAGTTCGGGGTCGAGCGCCGAAGTCGGCTCGTCGAACAGCATCACTTCAGGCTCCATCGCCAGCGCTCGGGCAATCGCCACACGCTGCTGCTCACCGCCGGACATATGCCCCGGGAAAGCATCCTTGCGATGGGCGACGCCCACCTTGGCCAGATAGTGTTCGGCTTTTTCCAGGGCTTCTTTCTTGTTTACGCCAAGCACGTGCACCGGCGCCTCGATGACGTTTTCCAGCGCGGTCATGTGCGACCACAGGTTGAAATGCTGGAACACCATCGACAGCCGTGAGCGCATGCGCTGCAGCTGGCGCGGGTCGGCAGCCTTGAGCGCGCCGTCCTTGCCGGCGACCAGCTTCAGCTCTTCGTTGTTGAGCAGGATCTTGCCGGCGTGCGGCTGCTCAAGCAGGTTGATGCAGCGCAGGAAGGTCGACTTGCCCGAACCGCTGGAGCCGATAATGCTGATCACATCGCCTGCCTTGGCCGCCAGGGACACACCCTTGAGCACTTCATGGCTGCCGTAGCGCTTGTGCAGGTCTTGGACTTCTAGTTTGTACATGCTGTCGGTTCTCACAGAGCGTTCAGTGCTTGCGCGGCGCCAGGTAGCCGAGCCAGCGGCGTTCGGCCATCTTGAACAGGCGCACCAGGATGAAGGTCAGGCACAGATAGAACACGCCCGCCGTGATGTAGGCCTCGAAAGGCAGGTAGTACTGGGCATTGACCGTACGCGCGGCACCGGTGATGTCGATCAGGGTCACGATCGACGCCAGGCTGGTGGTCTGCAGCATCATGATCACTTCGTTGCTGTACTGCGGCAACGCCCGGCGCAGGGCCGACGGCAGCAGGATGCGACGGTACATCTTCATGCGGGACATACCCATGGCCTTGGCCGCCTCGATCTCGCCGTGCGGGGTGGCCTTGAGGCTGCCGGCGATGATTTCAGCGGTGTAGGCACTGGTGTTGACGGCAAATGCCAGGCACGCACAAAACGTGGCGCTGGATAGCAATGGCCAGAAGATGCTTTCGCGCACCGCCTCGAACTGAGCCAGGCCGTAGTAGATCAGGAACAGCTGCACCAGCATCGGCGTGCCGCGGATCACGTAGGTGTACAGCCAGGCCGTGAGGTTGACCACCGGCTGCTTGGACACCCGCATCAAGCCCAGCGGAACAGCCACCAGCAGGCCGAAGAATAGCGATATCGCCAGCAGCTTGAGGGTGGTGAGCAGGCCGCCGAGGTACAGCGGCATGGCCTCCCAGATGACGTTGTAATCGAAAATCATAGCTCAGCCACCTTGACGCCCACCGAGTAGCGCTTCTCGAGATACTTCAGTGCCAGCAGCGAGACACTGGTCAGCACCAGGTACAACGCCGCCACCGCCAGGAAGAAGGTGAAGGGTTCGCGGGTGGCGTCTGCCGCCTGCTTGGCCTTGAACATCATGTCCTGCAGGCCGACCACCGAAATCAGGGCCGTCGCCTTGGTCAGTACCAACCAGTTGTTGGTGAAGCCCGGGATCGCCAGTCGGATCATCTGCGGTACCTGAATACGGAAGAATACCTGCCGGTTGCTCATGCCATAGGCCGCGCCAGCTTCGGCTTGGCCCTTGGGAATACCCAGGAACGCACCGCGGAAGGTTTCTGACAGGTAGGCGCCAAAGATGAAGCCCAGGGTACCGATGCCTGCGACCAGCGGGTTCAGGTCGATGTAGTCGTCATAGCCCACCAGCGGCCCCAAACGGTTGATGATGTCCTGCCCGCCGTAGAAGATCAGCAGGATCAGCACCAGGTCCGGAATACCCCGGATCACCGTGGAATACATATCGCCCAACCAGGCCAGCCAGCGCACCGGCGACAAGCGCAGCGCCACGCCAATCAGGCCGAGCACAATGGCCAGGGCCATCGACGACAGGGCGAGCTGCAGCGTCAGCCACGCCCCGTCGAGGATGACTGCCCCGTAGCCTTTCAACATGATGAGGTCCTCGACCTAAAGAATGAAAAATGGTGCAAACCTCAGAGCCTCTGCTGTTTGCACCATTGCACAGGTGAAACTCGACGTCTTAGTTCGAGTCTGGACCGTAGATGTCAAAGTTGAAGTACTTGTCCTGGATCTGCTTGTACTTGCCGTTGGCACGGATCGCGTCGATGGCCTTGTTGATACGCTCGCGGTTGGCATCATCACCTTTGCGCACGGCGATGCCGATACCGTCACCGAAGTATTTCGCGTCGGTGAACGAAGGGCCAACGAAGGCAAAGCCCTTGCCGGCGTCGGTTTTCAGGAAACCGTCTTCCAGCAGTGTGGCATCAGCCACGGTGCCGTCGAGGCGGCCAGCGGCCACGTCAAGGTAGATTTCGTTCTGGGTGCCGTAAGGAACCACGGTGGCACCTTTGGCGCCCAGCACTTCCTTGGCGAAGCGGTCGTGGATCGAGCCGCGCTGCACGCCGATCTTCTTGCCCTTGAGTTCATCCAGGCTGTCGCTGACGGTAGCGCCGTCCTTCATCACCAGGCGCGCAGGGGTCAGGTAGTAGCGCTTGGTGAAGTCGACCGATTTCTTGCGGTCATCGGTGATCGACATGGACGACAGGATGGCGTCGATCTTGCGCACTTTCAGCGCCGGGATCAGGCCGTCGAACTCCTGCTCGACCCAGGTGCACTTGGCTTTCATCTCTTCACACAGGGCGTTGCCGATGTCGTAGTCGAAACCGGCGATGCTGCCGTCGGGCTGCTTGAAGGCGAAGGGTGGGTAGGCCGCTTCGATACCGATTTTCAACGGTTTTTCATCAGCCTGCGACACCAGGGAAAACACGGAAAGCGCCAGGGCGCCAAGCAGTGCGAGCTTCTTCATCAGGTAACTCCATCGGTACGGGGCATTACAAGGCAGGAGTAACAACTGCCCGATATGCGAATGGGTACAACGCGAGCCGCGCAGGGTTCGACCAAGGTCGCAGACCACGAGCGAGTGAGTGGCATTTTAACGACAGCCCGGTAGTCGATATTTCTTCAAAGCGACAACTACTTACAGAAGCGCTTGAAACGGCAGCGGGCGAGGTTGACAGCCTTTGCAAGATATGCAAGAGCGCAAGGAAAATAACCTTTAGAACTAGCAATTACTGGGCCTATTATTGGCAAAGCCTTGTACGACGGCAAGTGTAGCGTGCTGCACGGCAAAAAATGGCGCCTTAAACGCACCGAAACGGGTCATGAGTGTTCCCGCTCGCCCCGCAGCTGTGCGTAATCGGTGACAGAAGAGTTACCGATGAATGTCGGGTAACAGTAAAGCAAAAACCCCGCCGGTTGCCCGTGCGGGGTTTTCGTTTGAAGCAGGACTGCCCCGCAGTCCCGCTCATTTCATCAGGCCGACGCCAGGTTCATTGCCTTGTGGGTATCAATCAAGTGCTGCACCACGCCCGGGTCGGCCAGGGTGGAGATATCACCTAGCGAGCCGTATTCCGCCGTGGCGATCTTGCGAAGGATACGTCGCATGATTTTGCCCGAGCGCGTCTTCGGCAGCCCTGGCGCCCACTGGATCACATCTGGCGAGGCAATCGGGCCGATCTCCTTGCGCACCCAGTTCTTCAGCTCCAGGCGTAGCTGCTCGCTGGGCTCCACGCCGGCATTGAGGGTCACGTACACATAGATGCCCTGCCCTTTGATATCGTGTGGCACGCCCACCACCGCAGCTTCAGCCACTTTGGCATGGGCGACCATGGCGCTTTCGATCTCTGCGGTACCCATACGGTGGCCGGAAACGTTGAGCACGTCATCCACCCGGCCCGTGATCCAGTAGTAGCCATCCTCGTCACGGCGCGCACCGTCACCGGTGAAGTACATGCCGCGGAAAGTCTTGAAGTAGGTATCGACGAAGCGGTCATGATCGCCGTACAGCGACCGCGACTGGCCCGGCCAGGAATCGAGGATCACCAGGTTGCCCTCGGCGGCACCATCGATCAGGTTGCCCAGGTTGTCCACCAGCGCCGGCACCACACCAAAGAACGGACGGGTCGCAGAACCCGGCTTGAGGCCCGTGGCGCCCGGCAGCGGGCTGATCAGGATGCCGCCGGTCTCGGTCTGCCACCAGGTGTCGACGATCGGGCAACGCTCCTTGCCAACGGTCTTGTAGTACCAGTTCCAGGCCTCAGGGTTGATCGGCTCACCGACCGAACCCAGCAGGCGCAGGCTCGAGCCGTCGGCACCCTCAACGGCCGCCTGCCCTTCGGCCATCATGGCGCGAATCGCGGTGGGTGCGGTGTAGAGGATGTTGACCTTGTGCTTGTCGACGATCTTCGATACCCGGGTAATGTCCGGATAGTTCGGTACGCCCTCGAAAAGCAGCGTGGTCGCACCGTTGGCCAGCGGCCCGTAGACGATGTAGCTGTGGCCGGTGACCCAACCGACGTCAGCGGTACACCAGTAGACCTCGCCGGGCCGGTAGTCAAACACGCGCTCGTGGGTCAGCGCGGCGTACACCAGGTAACCCCCCGTGGTGTGCAGCACGCCCTTAGGCTTGCCGGTGGAGCCGGAGGTATAAAGAATGAACAACGCTTCCTCGGCACCCATTTCCTTTGGCGCACAATGGCTGGAAGCTACCTTCATCAGGTCTTCGTACCAGATGTCTCGGTGCTGGTGCCAGGCAATGTCACCACCGGTGCGCTTGCATACGATGATTTTCTGCACGCTGCTGGTTTCAGGGTTGGTCAGCGCCAGGTCGACGTTGGCCTTGAGCGGAGTACGACGACCACCGCGCAAACCTTCGTCGGCGGTGATCACCACCTTGGACTTGCAATCGATGATGCGCCCGGCCAGCGCTTCAGGCGAGAAGCCGCCAAACACCACCGAGTGAATCGCACCGATGCGGGCACAGGCCAGCATCGCCACCACGGCCTCAGGGATCATCGGCATGTAGATAGTCACTACATCCCCACGGTGCACGTCCTGCCCGCGCAGGGCGTTGGCGAATTTGCAGACCTGCTCGTGCAGTTCGCGGTAGGTGATGTTGCGGTGTTCGGAAGGGTCGTCACCTTCCCAGATGATTGCCAGTTGGTCGCCACGCTCTTCGAGGTGGCGGTCCAGGCAGTTGGAGGAGACGTTCAGAGTGCCGTCGGCAAACCACTTGATATCGACATGATGATCGTCGAAGGAAGTCTGCTTGACCTTGGTGAAAGGCTTGATCCAGTCAATGCGCTGGGCCTGCTCACGCCAGAAGCCGTCCGGGTTGATCACCGATTGCTGGTACATGGCCTTGTAGGTGGCCTCGTCGGTCAGGGTAGTGGCCGCAACCTCGGGACGAACGGGATACAGTGGAGCCGCACTCATCTGTGTTACCTCGGTGTAATAGTTGTTTTTGTATGGAACCGTTTGTAACTGTACCAGAGCGGCAAAAGCCATACGACGATGGTAGTAACGCAACGTGCTGCGCACCTTGTGGGCGGCCGGAAAGGCTCTAGGCCGCAGCTGGCGGCCCGGCGAGAGGGGAAAGCGAAAGATTTTGCCGGGGGGATTGTTACAGTTTCTGTCAAAAGACGAAAAAACTTTATCAAAACACCCACTGTTTCCCTTAATTACCGAGGCATAAGATTCACCTCGCCAGCAACGGCAAAGCGATTAACAACTGGTAACAGTCACAGCCCCCACGAAGGCAATTCGTTAATCGCGATCTAATCCGATAGTTGAAAACTTGGCTATATTCGCGGCGCCACAAGCACCGCGTGCCCCCTCACGACCTTAGACAGGTAAATAGAAAATGAAAGCGTTACTGGTATTGGTACTTGGTAGTCTTTGCAGCGCGGCGATGGCCGATGAAGCAAAGGATGCCGAGCAGATTCCGGTTGAACAGTACAGCTATTCGCAGCACCTGGATATCGCCCGTGTCATCTCCATGAGCGAAGTGCCAAACGTGTGCGAAGTCGTGCCTGCCCGCATGACTTACGAGGATTCCAAGGGCCAGAAGCACATTCTCGAATACCGCGTGATGGGTAACGGCTGCTCCAACGGCTGATGAATGATTTGGGCCCTGCGGGGCCCATTCGTCAACAGTTACACAATGAACAGTTTTGAGTTTGATCCACTCGCCACTCAGTCATTCATTCGATTTGCCCAGCGAATAATCCCGCAACTTGTTAGCAATGGTTGTATGTGAAACACCCAGCCGCTTGCCCAGCGCCCGACTACTTGGATACTCCCCGATCAGACTTTCCAGTACAGCCTTTTCGAAGCGCCCGATAATCTGCGAAAGATCACCTTCAAGGGTAAACTCACCCAAGGGCTGCCGCACGCCGTAATCCGGCAAGCGGATATGTTCGCCTTTCACTATTCCGCCTTCGCACAGCGACACCGCCTGGAACAACACGTTTTCCAGTTGCCGGACATTGCCCGGCCAATGGTAGTGCGCCAGTTTGTCCATCGCCGCAGGCGCCAGGCGCGGCAGGGCACAACCAATCTGCCGGCTGGCCTGATCGAGAAAGTGCTGCACCAACCCTTCCAGGCCGTCCATGCACTCGCGCAACGGCGGTATGTGCAACGACAACACATTGAGGCGATGGTACAGGTCCTGGCGGAATTCGCCCCGAGCGCACAATTCGGAAAGGTCCACCTGGGTTGCGCAGATCACCCGTACATCCAGGTAAACTTCTTCATCACTGCCAACGCGACGGAAGCAGCCGTCCTGCAGAAAGCGAAGCAACTTCACCTGCAGACGCGGGCTCATCTCTCCCACCCCATCGAGGAACAGTGTTCCGCCAGCGGTCAACTCCAGAAGGCCCAGTTTGCCTTCGGCGCGGGCCCCCTCGAACGCGCCGGGGCCATAACCGAACAGCTCGGTTTCCGCCATGGACTCTGGCAGGCCGGCACAATTGAGGGCCATCAAAGGCGCCTGCCCCCGCGGGCTGGCCAGGTGGCAGGCACGCGCCAACAGCTCTTTGCCGGTACCTGTCTCACCTTCGATCAGCAACGGCGCGTCCAGCGGCGCCATGCGCCGCGCCTCACGCACCACAGCCGCCATCACCCGCGAGCTCTGGAAGATGCTGTCGAAGCCGCGCAGCTCCTGTTTGCGTACGTTGTAAATCCGCTCACCGATGCGGTCGGCACGGTGCAAGGTCAACACCGCGCCAGCCAATGCCTCGCTGTCGTCATGCTCGGACTGCAAAGGTGCGATGTCGGCCAGGAAAATATCACCCTTGACCTTGACCCGTAGGCCATTGATTCGAGATTTGTTGGCCCGCACCAGTTCCGGCAGGTCAAAGTCCTCTACATAGCGCGCCAACGGGATGCCCGGCACCTCGTCGACCCTCACGCCCAGCAACTGCGCGGCGGTGCGGTTGGCGGCGACGATGCTGCCGCCCATGTCGACCGACAGCACCGGGAAATCCAGCGCCCCCAGCAGCGCGTTGAGCTCCATGTGCCGTCGCTCGCTGGGCATCAAGCCGACACGCTTGACCCCGAAGACCCCGGCAATCGACTCGAATTTCGGACGTAGAGCCTGGAACTGCAGGTTGATGAGGTTCGGGCAATGCAGGTAGATGGCATTGCCATGGTCACCGCCGACTTCACCACGCAGTACGTTGATTCCGTACTCCACCAACAGGTTGAGGATGTCCCGAAGGATGCCGATGCGGTTCTGGCAATGCACTTTGATACGCATGAAAGCTCTCGAAGCGGCGAAGTTTTTAAACCGGCCGCACAAAATTCGTAAAGAAAAGCTGACAAAAACACAGCAAAGGCCAGCTCGATACACCGAATTTTCCGCGATGCCGCTATGTTTGTAAAATTATCGTTACGAAAAACACCTGAAAACTGCAGTTCAGGGGTTCTGACACCGCGTGCAATCGGGCCGATGAAGGGATATTTCTTAGGTATGTCGTGGACATAACAATAAAAGCCCTCACCAGGAGAGCCACATGAAACAGACGCAATACGTGGCACGCGAGCCCGATGCGCAAGGCTTCATCGACTACCCGCAGCAAGAGCATGCGGTGTGGAACACGCTGATCACCCGCCAGCTGAAGGTCATCGAAGGCCGGGCATGCCAGGAGTACCTGGATGGCATCGATCAGCTCAAGCTGCCCCATGACCGCATCCCGCAACTGGGCGAGATCAACAAAGTGCTGGGCGCCACCACCGGCTGGCAGGTTGCCCGTGTGCCGGCGCTGATCCCCTTCCAGACCTTCTTCGAGCTGCTGGCCAGCAAACGCTTCCCGGTCGCCACGTTCATCCGTACCCCGCAAGAGCTGGACTACCTTCAGGAACCCGACATCTTTCACGAGATCTTCGGCCACTGCCCGCTGTTGACCAACCCCTGGTTCGCCGAATTCACCCACACCTACGGCAAGTTGGGCCTGGCCGCGACCAAGGAGCAGCGCGTGTACCTGGCGCGGCTGTACTGGATGACCATTGAGTTCGGCCTGATGGAGACCGCGCAAGGCTGCAAGATCTATGGCGGCGGCATCCTCTCTTCGCCAAAAGAAACCGTCTACAGTCTGTCCGGTGAGCCGGAGCACCAAGCCTTCGACCCGATCGAGGCCATGCGCACCCCCTACCGTATCGACATCCTGCAGCCCCTGTATTTCGTGCTACCGAACCTCAAGCGCCTGTTCGACCTGGCCCACGAAGACATCATGGGCATGGTCCAGCAAGCCATGCAGCTGGGGCTGCATGCACCGAAGTTTCCACCCAAGGTCGCCGCCTGAGCGACCTTGCCGACAACAACTCGAATCGGAAAACACCTCATGAATGCCTTGAACCAAGCCCACTGCGAAGCCTGCCGCGCCGATGCGCCGAAAGTCACCGACGAGGAACTGGCCGAACTCATCCGCGAGATTCCGGACTGGAACATCGAAGTACGTGACGGTCATATGGAGCTGGAGCGTGTGTTCCTGTTCAAGAACTTCAAGCACGCCCTGGCATTTACCAACGCAGTAGGCGAAATCGCTGAAGCCGAAGGTCATCACCCAGGCCTGCTGACCGAATGGGGCAAGGTCACCGTGACCTGGTGGAGCCACTCCATCAAGGGCCTGCACCGGAACGACTTCATCATGTGCGCGCGTACTGACAAGGTTGCCGAGACCGCTGAAGGGCGCAAGTAACACGCTAGACAAGGCCGCTGCGCGCGCCATTTGTAGTGCGCGCCGCGGCCTTGCCTTGTCGGAAAAATGTCCGGTATCCGCCCGCAAAACCGACAAGCGACCGGGAAAAATTACAAACTGTCATCCAGACTTGTGTATCCTGCCTCAGCTTTGCGAAGCTCCAAACGCGCCTGGCGCAGCCTTTTCACTCACACTTGCGAGGAACGACGAGATGCACGAAATCCCGAATCTTCCCTTCCCAAGCCTGAACCCCGAAGAGCAAACCGTTGCCGCTCACTCCGAACCGGCGCCTGCCGTCGAGGATGGCGACGATCAATCCAGCGCTGACCAGGAATAACCGCGCATCCCCCCGACTGTGTGAAAACGGCTGACTTTCGGACTACCGCTGTCATCACGTTTTCACACCGTCCAGAACTTCTGTCACGTAGGCCCCCATGCCCGACTCACCGCGCCCCCTTGCGGTCACCCTGCAAGTCGTCTCCATCGTCCTGTTCACCTTTATCGGCTACCTGAACATCGGCATCCCCCTCGCCGTGCTGCCTGGCTACGTGCACAACGATCTGGGCTTCAGCACCGTCGTCGCCGGCCTGGTGATCAGTGTGCAATACCTCGCCACGCTGCTCAGCCGCCCCACAGCCAGCCGCATCATCGACAACCTGGGCAGCAAGAAGGCCGTCATGTATGGCCTCGCCGGTTGCGGCCTGAGTGGTGTTTTCATGCTCGCCTGTGCATTCCTTACCCACCTGCCCTGGCTGAGCCTGGCCTGCCTGCTGGTCGGACGCTTGGTGCTGGGCAGCGCAGAAAGCCTGGTGGGCTCGGGTTCGATAGGCTGGGGGATTGGCCGGGTCGGCGCCGAAAACACCGCCAAAGTCATTTCCTGGAACGGGATCGCCAGCTACGGTGCGCTGGCCATCGGTGCGCCACTGGGTGTGCTTATGGTCAAGCACCTGGGGCTGTGGAGCATGGGGGTGAGCATTATCGGGCTATGCGCGGTAGGCCTGCTGCTGGCATGGCCAAAACGCGCTGCGCCGATTGTCAGCGGCGTGCGTATGCCGTTTCTGCGGGTGCTGGGCAAAGTGTTCCCGCATGGTTCGGGGCTGGCTTTGGGCTCGATCGGCTTTGGCACCATCGCCACCTTCATTACCCTTTACTACGCCAGCCGTGGCTGGGCGAATGCAGCACTGACCCTGAGCCTGTTCGGTGCCAGCTTCATCTGTGCGCGGCTGCTGTTCGGCAATCTCATCAACAGGATTGGCGGGTTCAGGGTGGCGATCGTGTGCTTGTCGGTCGAGACACTGGGCCTGCTGATGCTGTGGCTGGCACCCAACGCAGAGCTCGCCTTGGCCGGAGCGGCGCTCAGTGGCTTCGGCTTCTCGCTGGTATTCCCGGCGCTGGGCGTGGAAGCGGTGAATCAGGTTTCGGCAGCCAATCGCGGGGCGGCGGTGGGGGCATACTCGCTGTTCATCGACCTGTCACTGGGCATTACCGGGCCACTGGTGGGCGCGGTGGCGTCGGGGTTCGGGTTTGCTTCGATGTTTCTGTTTGCGGCGGCGGCGGCGTGCTGCGGGCTGGTGTTGAGCCTGTATCTGTACCGTCAAGCGCGACGTTTCAGGCATATTTGAGCGTACGGGGGGCTACGCCCCCCTTTCGCGACACGAGGCCGCTCCCGCGTATCTCTGCAGGAGCGGCCTTGTTTCAGCGGGCGTACTGCAACACCACTTCCAGCGGATGACGCATCTGCCGCTCGGTCATGCGCTTGACCTGGCTACGGCACGAATAGCCGGTAGCCAGGGCCTCACCCTCCTTTTCCAGCTTGGTTGCCCAGGACTGTTCGAAAATGGTCCGCGACGTCTCCTGGTTACGTGCCTCATGCCCGTAGGTACCGGACATGCCGCAACACCCCGTGGCCTCGGTCACCAGCTTCAGGCCCAGGCGCGCGAACACCTGCTCCCATTGGCGGGTACTGGCCGGCACGTTGGTCTTCTCGGTGCAGTGCGCCATCAGGCGGAAGTTTCCGGGCGCGGCGTGCGCCTGTTCGGGCAGCACATCCATCAGCCATTCCTGGGGCAGCAACACCTTCGGGCAGCCCTCCAGGCCCGGCACCTTCTGGTACTCCTGGCGGTAGACCAGCGTCATGGCAGGGTCCAGGCCCACCAGCGGTACACCACAGTCGGCCAGGGCCTTGAGCTGGTTGGCATTACGGATTGCCGCCTTGGCAAAAGCCCCCAAAAAGCCCTGCACGTGCAGCGGCTTGCCATTGGCACTGTAAGGCGCCAGGAACACGCGGTGGCCAAGGCGATTGGCCAGCTCGATGAACGCGGCCAGCAGCGGTGTCTCGAAGTAACGGGTGAAGGCATCCTGCACCAGCACGATGCTGCGCTCGCGCTGGGCCGGGGTCAGTTCGCGCAGCGCCGGCACACTGGCCACGCCAACCCGGCAACGCGTGAGGGTGGACTGGAAGTTGAAGCGGCTGATCAGCGGGCTGTCGACCATGCCGACCTTGTCCGCCAGCAACCTGCTGACCCACTTCGACCCCATCACCGCGTTATACAGCCCTGGTGCATGGGCCAGGTAGGGGATGGTGAACTCCAGCGAGCCGATCAGGTAATCACGCATCGGGCGCTGGTAACGGCCGTGGTACAGCTCGAGGAAACGCGAGCGGAAGTCCGGCACGTTGACCTTGATCGGGCACTGCCCTGCACATGACTTGCACGCCAGGCAGCCGGCCATGGCGTCGTAGACCTCATGGGAAAAGTCTTCCTGGCCCTGGTTGCGTGCACGGTTGTTGCGCAGCCGTGCTGGCAGCCCCTTGAGCCAGGACACCTTGTTGCGCGCCGCAGCCAGCACATCGATGTTCGCCTCACCCTGCAGGCGCAGCCATTCGCGCATCAACGAGGCGCGCCCCTTGGGGGAATGCTGGCGCTCACGGGTAGCCTTCCACGAGGGGCACATGGCGTCATTGGGGTCGTAGTTGTAGCAGGCGCCATTGCCATTGCAATGCACGGCACTGCCGAAGTCCTGCCATACACGCTCGTCAATGGTACGGTCGAGGTCGCCACGCAAGGTCACGCCATCGACCCTGGTCAACCCTTCGGCGCTGTCCGGCGGGGTGCAGATCTTGCCAGGGTTGAGCTGGTTGCGCGGGTCGAAGGCACCTTTGAGTCGCTGCAACGCCGGATACAGCTCACCGAAGTACTCCGGCACATATTCCGAACGCAGCCCCTTGCCATGCTCGCCCCACAGCAGCCCGCCGTAGCGTTTGGTCAACGCCGCCACGGCGTCGGAAATCGGCTTGACCAGTGCTGCCTGGGCAGGGTCTTTCATGTCCAGTGCCGGGCGTACATGCAGCACGCCGGCGTCGACGTGGCCAAACATGCCGTAGGCCAGGCCATAGCCGTCGAGCAGCGCGCGGAAATCGGCAATGTAGTCGGCCAGTTGCTCCGGCGGCACTGCGGTATCTTCAACGAAAGGTTGTGGGCGCACCTCGCCCTCGACGTTGCCCAACAGCCCCACCGAACGCTTGCGCATGGTGTAGACCCGAGTCACGGCCTCGGCCCCTTCGGCCAGGGTATGGCCCAGGCGCTCGACACTGGTGTCGCGCTGCAGGTGATCGATGAAGGCTTCAACCCGAGCATTGACCTCGGCCGGCTCATCGCCACAGAACTCCACCAGGTTGATACCCAGGGTGGGGCGCTCCGGGTCGGCCGGGAAGTACTCGGCAACGCTGTGCCAGACGATGTCTTTCATCGCCAGCATCAGCACCTTGGAGTCTACCGTCTCGATCGACAGCGGCTTGTGCGCCATCAGCGCATTGGCATCGCGCAGCGCGTCCATGAAGCTGGTGTAGCGGACGTTGACCAGCACCGCATACTTAGGAATCGGCAGCACGTTGAGCTTGGCTTCGACCACATAACCCAACGAACCCTCGGCGCCACACAGCACACTGTTGAGGTTGAAGCGGCCCTGTTCGTCGCGCAGGTGCGCCAGGTCGTAGCCGGTCAGGCAGCGGTTGAGCTTGGGGAAGGTGGTTTCGATCAGCTCGGCCTGGGTTTCCTGAATTTCGCGGGCAGTCCGATACACCTCACCCACCCGCCCGGGCGCAGCACAAGCCTGCTCCAGCGCAGCGTCGTCGATCGGCAGGCTGTGCAGGCGCTCTCCACCGAGCAGCACGCTGTGCAGTTCCAACACATGATCGCGGGTCTTGCCGTAGGTGCAACTGCCTTGGCCGCTGGCGTCGGTGTTGATCATACCGCCAACGGTAGCGCGGTTGGAGGTGGACAGTTCAGGCGCAAAGAACAGCCCGTGCGGCTTGAGCGCGGCATTGAGCTGGTCCTTGACCACGCCAGCCTGCACCCGCACCCAACGCTCCTGGACATTGATTTCGAGGATGGTGTTCATGTGCCGCGAGAGGTCGACCACGATACCGTCGGTCAGCGATTGGCCATTGGTGCCGGTGCCGCCACCGCGCGGTGTCAGTTTGACCTGCTGGAAGCGTTCTTCGCCCATCAGCGCGGCCACCCGCACCACATCGTCGGCGTCCAACGGGAACACCGCCGCCTGGGGCAGGCGCTGGTAGATGGAGTTGTCGGTAGCAAGCACGGTACGGGTACCGTAATCGGCGCTGATCTGGCCACGGAAGCCGCTGTTGCGCAGGGCTTCGAGGAATTCTGGGTAAGCGGCGGTCGGCGCAGTGGTCGGCAGCTGGGCGATCATCGAAGGATGGCCTCTTGATATGGGCTAATTCACGGGAATCCTGTCGCCTTGGCATGGATTGAGCCATGCAAGGATGACGAAAAGGCCAATGTTCCTGTAGTTTCGCCCCAGGGGCAAACGGATAATCCTGCCGCTATCAATGACTTTTATGAATGAATTACCGCCACCTGACACCCTCCATGTCATTGCTGCTGGCTTTCGAGGCTGCCGCCCGGCATGAAAGCTACACCCGCGCAGCTGCCGAACTGTCCCTGACCCAGAGCGCGGTCAGCCGCCAGGTGCAGGCGCTGGAACAGCAACTCGGGCTGACCCTGTTCCGCCGCGAAGGCCGCCAGGTACAACTTACCGACGTTGGTCGGCTGTACCAGCGCGAGCTCAGCGAAGCCTTGGGCCGCATTCGCAGTGCCACCTTGCAGGCCCTGGCTTACCAATCAGGGGTCGGTACGCTGCGCCTGGCGACCTTGCCCACTTTCGGCTCCAAGTGGCTGCTGCCGCGCCTGCATGCCTTCTACAGCGCCCACCCGGGCATGCTGGTGCATATACACTCGCGGATCGAAGCGATCAACTTCGACACCAGCGAGATCGATGCCGCTATCGGCGTGGCTAGCCATGACCTGCCCGGACTGATCTGCCATCGGCTGCATGCCGAGGAACTGGTGGTGATCCTCCCACCGCAAGCCAACGTCGACGCCCAGGGTTGGGACCCGGCACGTATCAGCGCTGAGGTACTGCTCAACGTTGCCAACAATCCGCATGCCTGGGGCGAGTGGTTTTCACACCATGGCCTGCCGCACCGGGCGATGCGCCTGGGGCCGAGTTTCGAGCTGACGTCACACCTGATCCAGGCGGTACGGGCAGGCATCGGCATCGGCTTGGTACCGCGGATACTGGTGGACGAGGAGCTGGCCAAGGGCGAACTGTTCAGCCCTGGTACGGCGTTCGCCAGCCAGCGCAGCTATTACTTGATCTATCCGCCAAGGAACGAAGCGTTGCCCTCGCTGCGGGCGTTTCGTGGATGGTTGCTCGAGCAGATCTGAGTAATTTCCTGCTTTTACAGGCCCAGTCGCCGGCGAGGTGGCGCATAAAAAACCCGATGCCAGCCACCTGACATCGGGTTTCGTTCACCGCTCGCTGCGCTTACTTGGTAACGGTGCCGGCTGCTGCGCCATTGCCCAGCTCACGACGCTTGGACTTGATGATATAGAAGACGAACATCATCAGCACCCAGACCGGAATGGCATACACCGAAACCTGGATGCCCGGGATCTGCAGCATGATGCCCAGGATCAGTACCACGAATGCCAGGCAGATGTAGTTGCCGTAGGGGTACCACAGGGCCTTGAACAGCGGCTTCTGGCCGGTGCGGTCCAGGTGCTGGCGGAATTTCAGGTGCGAGTAACTGATCATTGCCCAGTTGATCACCAGGGTCGCTACTACCAGCGACATCAGCAGCTCCAGCGCATTATGCGGCATGAAGTAGTTGAGCAGCACGGCAATCAGGGTAACGGCTGCCGACACCAGGATCGAACGCACCGGCACGCCGCGCTTGTCGACTTTGGCCAGGGCTGCGGGGGCATCACCTTGCTCGGCCATGCCAAGCAGCATGCGGGCATTGCAGTAGGTACCACTGTTGTACACCGACAGTGCCGCCGTCAGGACCACGAAGTTCAACAGGTGGGCGGCCACGTCGCTGCCCAACAGCGAGAACACCTGAACGAACGGGCTGCTACCGTAGCTGCCGCCAGAAGCATCGATGCTGGCCACCAGGCTGTCCCACGGGGTCAGCGACAACAGCACGACCAGCGCACCGATGTAGAAGATCAGGATGCGGTAGATGACCTGGTTGATGGCCTTGGGGATCACGGTTTTCGGCTTATCTGCTTCGGCTGCAGTGAAGCCGAGCATTTCCAGGCCACCGAAGGAGAACATGATGAACGCCAGCGCCATGACCAGCCCGCTGACACCATGCGGGAAGAAGCCCCCATGCGCCCACAGGTTGGTCACCGAAGCCTCGGGGCCGCCGCTGCCGCTGGTCAGCAGGTAGGCGCCCAGGCCGATCATGCCCACGATGGCCGCGACCTTGATGATGGCGAACCAGAACTCGGCTTCGCCGAACACCTTCACGTTCATGAGGTTGATGACGTTGATCAGCAGGAAGAAGCCCGCTGCCGTGACCCACGTCGGGATCTCCGGCCACCAGTAGTGAATGTACTTGCCGACCGCCGTCAGCTCCGACATGCCCACCAGGATGTACAGCACCCAGCAGTTCCAGCCCGACATGAAACCGGCAAAACCGCCCCAGTACTTATGGGCAAAGTGGCTGAACGAACCGGCCACCGGCTCTTCGACGATCATCTCACCAAGCTGGCGCATGATCATGAAGGCGATGAAGCCGCAGATAGCGTAGCCCAGGATCATCGACGGGCCGGCGGATTTCATCACGCCTGCCGAGCCAAGGAACAGGCCGGTACCAATCGCGCCACCAAGGGCGATCAACTGGATGTGGCGGTTCTTCAGGCCCCGCTTGAGCTCGCCTGAATGCATGTTGTGTTCACTCATGAACGAAGTCACCTGCATTGTTTTTATCTGTGACGGAATCGGACCCACCGCGCTCGTGGCGCAGCGGAATGGGCAAGGTGGTTACCTTGGTTTCTTGAACACAGCCGCCGCCGGAGCGGATCAGCCGGGTGTGAGCAAGAGTGCGCGGTACGCAAGAGGGTCACAGGTAAAACGCGGCGCACTGTATACCCCTGCAAGCGCGCAGGCGTCAACGCGTTGCGTCGTTTCCTCGGAAAAAACGCAGCGATCCTGTGGTAGGAAGCCCTGAAAGGCGGAGTGATCGGCGTACATGGCGCCTCCATTTGTTGTTCTGTATGCCCGGCTCTCTGGACGGGCTTTTGCACACGGCAATGGTCGCTATATCAGCGTGGGACGGGGGTTTGGGGCAATAGGGCTACCGGCACAGGCGGGGCTGTTGAACCGCAGGAGCGGCAAGATCTGTTTACAGAGAAGGTGCCCAGCAAGAGAAACCGGGGTAATTCGTACAGTTTTCTTTACAGGGCGGTTTGAAAACTTGCCAGTCGTCCGAAAAATTCTTTTTCTTCAATATCTTGGCGCGCGGTGCGGGCTGCACAAACCTGCAGACGAAAAAAAGCCAGCCCGAAGGCTGGCTCTTTGATCACGGCCTGAGCCGATCAGCCACGCGGCTTGCCGCGACCACGCCCTGCCGGCTTGTCACCGTCGGGCTTGGTCGGGCGCTTGCGCATCTCGCTCGGACGCTCAGCCACCGCACTGCCGCGGCTGCCCTTGCGTGGCGCTTCTTCACGCGGCTGGCGAGCCGGGCGCTCGGCAGCTGCGGCTTCCTGCGCCGGGCGCAGGCTGCGCACACGCTCGCTGCGCCCCATGGGCCGGGTCGACTTGCGCTGCAGGCGCTCCATCTTGTCTTTGGCCTTGAGGTTCATGGCAGGCAGCGCCACCGGCTGCAGGCCCACTTCAGCGGCCAGGATGTCGATTTCACCCTGGGTCATTTCACGCCAGCGACCCATCGGCAGATCGGAGTTGAGGAACACCGGGCCAAAACGCACGCGCTTGAGGCGGCTGACCACCATACCCTGGGATTCCCACAGGCGGCGCACCTCACGGTTACGACCTTCCATCACCACGCAGTGGTACCAGTGGTTGAAACCTTCACCACCTGGGGCCTTCTGGATGTCGGTGAACTTGGCCGGGCCGTCTTCAAGCATCACGCCCGCCTTCAGGCGTTCGATCATCTCGTCGTCGACTTCGCCACGGACACGCACCGCGTATTCGCGGTCCATCTCGTAGGACGGGTGCATCAGGCGGTTGGCCAGTTCACCGTCGGTGGTGAACAGCAGCAGACCGGTGGTATTGATGTCCAGTCGGCCAATGTTGATCCAGCGGCCTTCTTTCGGCCGCGGCAGGCGGTCGAACACGGTCGGGCGACCTTCCGGGTCGTCACGGGTGCAGATCTCGCCATCGGGCTTGTTATACATGATCACTCGGCGCGTGGCCTCGGCGGCCTCTTCGCGCTTGATCAGCTTGCCGTCGACAGCGATGGCATCGTGAAGGTCGACGCGCTGGCCGAGGGTGGCCTCGACGCCATTGACCTTGATGCGGCCCTGGCTGATCCAGGCTTCGACGTCACGGCGCGAGCCCACGCCGATGCGCGCCAGCACTTTCTGCAGTTTTTCGCCGGCTGGCGGGGTGATTTCGGTATTTTGCAGGTCTTGCTCACTCATCTGGGCACCTCCCGGTGTAGGAATGAAAACAGAGATTCTGGCGACGAACGCGCCAAAAGGTCGCGCATCATACGCGGTTCTAAAAGGGAACGCACTGGAGCTTAGAGGGTTTTCAGAGGGTGCAGTGGTTTTCTGCCCAGTGGTTTTGTATTGAAAGGACCGGCCTCATCGCCGGCAAGCCCCACCAGACCGCGCAGCGCCTGCAATCTCGGAGCACAAGACTCATGGCTGCAGCTTGCCGTGGTCCTCAACCAAGACCTCAGGCTCTGCCGCCTCTTCCTCTGGCAAATCATCGAAATCGGTCTTGAGCCCCTCCTCCATCGCATCCAGCTCCACCAGCAGGCTACGAAAGCTCGTCTCCTCCTTAGGTTCGGCAAGCGCCTCCTCATCGGCCAGGCTGGCATCGGCCAACGCCTGCAAATGCGCCGGCACCGGTGCATCATCTGGGTCCAGCAACGGCTCCGGCTCCATTTCGCGCAGCTCGGCCAAGGCCGGCAACTCGTCCAGACTCTTGAGGTTGAAATGATCGAGAAACGACTTGGTGGTGGCGAACATCGCCGGCCGCCCAGGGACCTCGCGGTGGCCAACCACCCGGATCCATTCACGCTCCATCAGGGTCTTGATGATGTTGCTGTTGACCGCAACACCCCGCACGTCCTCGATCTCGCCGCGGGTGATGGGCTGGCGGTAGGCGATCAAGGCCATGGTTTCGAGCAGCGCACGGGAATAGCGCTGCGGGCGTTCTTCCCACAGGCGGCCCACCCACGGCGCGAAATTGTCGCGAATCTGCAGGCGATAGCCGCTGGCCACTTCCTTGAGTTCGAAGGCCCGACCACTGCAGGATTTGCCGAGCACGTCCAAGGCTTTCTTGAATACCTTCGGCTCAGGGCGCTCGGCCTCCTCGAACAGCTCGTACAGCCGTTCAAGAGATTGCGGCTTGCCTGAGGCGAGCAGAAACGCCTCGATCAGCGACGCCAGGTCGCGGGGTTCATTCAGATTCATCAGGTTCTTCGACAGACTCGGCACGCACCCGGACATGGATCGCGGCGAAAGGCTCATTCTGCACCAGTTCGATCAGCGATTCCTTCACCAACTCAAGAATTGCCATGAAGGTGACCACCACCCCCAGCTTGCCTTCCTCAGCCGTAAACAGCTCGACGAAAGGCACGAAGCCACCGCCCTTGAGGCGCGCCAGCACTTCGCTCATGCGCTCGCGGGTAGACAGCGTCTCACGGGTGATCTGGTGGCTTTCGAACAGGTCGTTGCGGCGCATGACCTCGGCCATGGAAACCAGCAACTCTTCCAGGCTGACCTGGGGCAACAGCTTGCGCACCTTGGCCTGGGGCGCCTCAAGGCGCGGCACCACGACGTCACGGCCAACCCGCGGCAGTTCATCGATGCCTTCGGCCGCAGCCTTGAAACGCTCGTACTCCTGCAAGCGCCGGATCAGTTCGGCACGCGGGTCGCCTTCCTCCTCCTCGACCTCGGCGGAGCGTGGCAGCAACATGCGCGACTTGATCTCGGCAAGCATGGCAGCCATCACCAGGTATTCGGCGGCCAACTCCAGGCGCACGCTTTTCATCAACTCGACGTACCCCATGTACTGGCGGGTGATCTCCGCCACGGGGATGTCGAGAATGTCGATGTTCTGCTTGCGGATCAGGTAAAGCAGCAGGTCGAGTGGGCCTTCGAAGGCCTCGAGGATGACCTCCAGCGCGTCCGGCGGAATGTACAGGTCCACCGGCATCTCGGTCAGGGCTTCGCCGTAAACCAGGGCCAACTGCAATTGTTGAGGCAGTTCGGCTTCGATGGCCGCAGCCTCGGGTATCTCCACCTGACTCACGCGTTGACCAGAAATGGCGAGGGGTCGCCGCAGCCTTCGCGGATCACTTCGGGCTCGTCGCCGGACAGGTCGATGATGGTCGAGGCCTTGAGGT
This sequence comes from Lelliottia jeotgali, assembly GCF_977070485.1. Lineage (NCBI taxonomy): Bacteria > Pseudomonadati > Pseudomonadota > Gammaproteobacteria > Enterobacterales > Enterobacteriaceae > Lelliottia > Lelliottia jeotgali. Next base: position 21,804 of record NZ_CDRVFO010000028.1, on the reverse strand, counting down.
CGCCGAAACCGCCGTCAATGACCAGGTCCACGTGATGTTCCAGGCGCTCGCGGATTTCATAGGGGTCGGTCATGGGCTCGCTATCACCGGGCAGGATCAGGCTCACGCTCATCAGCGGCTCACCCAGCTCTGCCAGCAGGGCCAGGGTGATGCCATGATCCGGAACCCGCAGGCCTATGGTGCGACGCTTCTCGTGCAGCAACAGCCGCGGCACCTCACGGGTGCCATTGAGGATGAACGTGTAGGGGCCGGGTACGTGGGCCTTGAGCAAACGGAAGGTGCCGGTGTCAACCTTGGCGTAAAGGCCCAGCTGCGACATGTCGCAGCACATCAGGGTGAAATTGTGGGTCTTGTCCAACCCACGCAGACGCCGAACCCGTTCGATCGCTGCCTTGTCACCGATCTGGCATCCCAGTGCGTAGGCCGAGTCGGTCGGATAGACGACCACACCGCCCTTGCGGATGATTTCCACCGCCTGGCGAATCAGCCGCGGCTGGGGGTTCTCCGGATGAATCTGGAAAAATTGGCTCACGAAGTCTTCCTGTTCATATCGCCATAGGTTGTTCATGGCTGAATCGGCGCCACAGAGGTGGCAGATCCTCAGGCAATGGCCGGTAGGCACCGATCTCGCCCCAGGTGCCGGGGCCGTGGAAATCGCTGCCAGCGCTTGCCAGCAGGCCGAACTCACGAGTGAGGATGGACATCGTGCCCACCTGCTCGGCAGGCATCATCCCATTGACCACTTCAAGCGCCTGCCCACCTGCCTGAATATAGTCGGCAATCAGGCGCCTGCGCTTGCTGCGGGTCAGATCGTAGTGCATCGGATGGGCCAGGCTCACCCAGGCATTGGACTGGCGCAATGTTGCAACGGTTTCCTCAAGCGTCGGCCAATGCAGCTTGACGTCACCCAGCTTGCCGGCCCCCAACCACTTGCGAAACGCTTCACCACGGTCTTTGACGTGGCCTGCACGCACCAGGTGCTCGGCAAAATGCGGCCGTGCCGGCGCGTTACCGCTGTCGCCCAACTCCTGCTGCACGGCGCGGGCACCCTCAAGGGTACCTCGCATGCCCTTGGCCGCTAGCCGTTTGTCGATTTCCTCGGCGCGCAGCCAGCGTCCACGGTGCAGGGATTCGATCGCTTCGAGCAGCGGCGGGGCTTCAAGCGGGAAGTCATACCCCAGTACATGGATGGTCGCGCCCCCCCACGTGCACGAAAGTTCCACCCCGCTGACCCAGCGCATACCCCGTTCGACGCAGGCCTGGCGGGCCTCGGGCAGGCCTTCAAGGGTGTCATGGTCGGTCAGTGCCAACGTCTGCACCCCGTGCTCTTGGGCCCGGGCGACCAGGACCGCGGGCGCCAGGGCGCCGTCGGAGGCCGTGCTGTGACAGTGCAGATCAACATTCATAGAGGAGCGCTACCGCTGGATTCGATGTTTGTTATTATGCCGCCACATCCCGATTCTGGCTGCCATTGTGAAACAATTCATCGATTTCATCCCGCTGCTACTGTTCTTCATCGTCTACAAACTCGACCCTCGCCCCATGGAAGTTGCCGGGCACAGCTTCGAATTCGGCGGCATCTACAGCGCCACGGCAATGCTGATCATCAGTTCGCTGGTGGTATATGGCGCGCTGTTCCTGCGCCAGCGCAAGCTGGAGAAAGGCCAATGGCTGACGCTGGTCGCCTGCCTGGTATTCGGCGGCCTGACCCTGACCTTCCACAGCGAAACCTTCCTCAAGTGGAAGGCACCGGTGGTCAACTGGCTGTTCGCCCTGGGCTTTGCCGGCAGCCACTTCATCGGGGACCGGGTGCTGATCAAGCGCATCATGGGCCACGCCCTGACCTTGCCCGATGCCATCTGGACCCGACTGAACCTGGCCTGGATCGCATTTTTCCTGTTCTGTGGCGCGGCCAACCTGTTTGTGGCCTTCACCTTCCAGGAATTCTGGGTCGACTTCAAAGTCTTCGGCAGCCTGGGCATGACCGTGATATTCCTGGTGGCGCAGGGCGTGTACCTGTCGCGCCATCTGCACGACGACCCTTCTACCTCCAAACCCAAGGATTGACATGCTTTACGCCATCATTGCCAGCGACGTCGCAAATTCCCTGGAAAAACGCCTGGCCGCGCGCCCGGCGCATATCGAGCGCCTGAAGCAGCTGCAAAGCGAAGGCCGCGTGGTACTGGCCGGCCCGCACCCGGCCATCGACAGCAACGACCCGGGCGAAGCCGGTTTCAGCGGCAGCCTGATCGTCGCTGAGTTCGATTCCCTCAGCGCTGCCCAGGCCTGGGCCGATGCCGACCCGTACATTGCAGCGGGCGTTTACGACCAGGTCATCGTAAAACCTTTCAAGCAAGTCTTGCCCTGATCGATAAATTGTCGGCGTCTGCGGTATCTTTGCCACTGGCGAGCGCGTCAGACGCCGTCGATTTGAATTGAGTGAGTCATGAGCGAGCTGTTACTGATTGATGATGACCAGGAACTCTGCGAGCTGCTCGGCAGCTGGCTGACCCAGGAAGGTTTTGCCGTCCGTGCCTGCCATGATGGCCAAAGCGCGCGCCGGGCGCTGGCCGAGCATGCACCGGCAGCTGTGGTACTGGACGTGATGCTGCCTGACGGTAGCGGCCTTGAGCTGCTCAAACAATTGCGCAGCGACCACGCAGAACTGCCGGTGCTGATGTTGTCGGCCCGCGGCGAGCCCCTGGACCGCATTCTCGGCCTGGAACTGGGCGCTGATGATTACCTGGCCAAGCCCTGCGACCCGCGTGAACTGACCGCCCGCCTGCGCGCGGTGCTACGCCGCAGCCACCCGACCGCTACCACTACACAGGTCGAGATCGGCGACCTGGCCTTCAGCCCCGTGCGCGGCGTGGTCAGCATCGATGGCCGCGAGATGACCCTTACCTTGTCTGAAAGCCGTATCCTCGAAGCTCTGCTGCGCCAGCCAGGCGAGCCGCTGGACAAGCAGGAGCTTGCGCAGATCGGCCTGGGCCGCAAGCTGACCCTTTACGATCGCAGCCTGGACATGCACGTCAGCAACCTGCGCAAGAAGATCGGCCCGCACGCCGACGGCCGCCCGCGCATCGTCGCACTGCGTAGCCGCGGCTACTACTACAGTCTGTAGGCAGGAGCAGCGGCAAGAAACAGCCAAGCGCGCTCTTGCTTGAAGCTCGCAGCTCGCAGCGCTTTCTTTACCCAGCCTTTACCGTTCGCTGACTGCGCTTGACCTTGATCTCCCTAGACTGAGCTCATCCGGTAACCACCGGCCCATGACAGGAGAGACACCATGCGCAAGACCTTGATCGCCCTGATGTTCGCCGCTGCCCTGCCGACCGTGGCCATGGCCATGCCAGAAGGTGGCCCGCGTCACGACGGCCCGCATCATCGCGGTAACGCGCCTTTCGCCCAACTGGACCTGAGCCGCGACCAGCGCCAGCAGATTGGCAAGCTGATGGGCGAGCAGATGAAAAACCGCCACGACATTACCGAACGCTACCTGGCCAAACTGCCGGCAGCGGACCAGAAGGCCATGAAGGACGAACTGAAGGCCAGCCACGACAAGACCGACAGCCAGGTCCGCGCCCTGCTCAAGCCAGAGCAGCAGAAGAAGTTCGACGAACTGCAAAAAGCGCGTGAAGCACGCAAGGCTGAATGGAAGGAATTCCAGGCCTGGAAAGCTGAAAAAGCCGGCAAGGCCCAGTAAGCTGTCCCACCAATGCCCGGCCCGCCCACAAGCGGGCCGGGCTTTTCCCGTTTAGGAGGTGCTCTTGCGTTCTCTGTTCTGGCGCATCCTGGCCAGTTTCTGGCTGGCTATCACCCTGGTCGCAGGCCTGTCGATCCTGCTGGGCCATATGCTCAACCAGGATGCCTGGATACTCAGCCGCCACCCCGGTCTCAGCACGCTCGCCAGCCGTTGGGTCAAGCACTATGAACACGAAGGCCTGGAGTCGGCCCAGCATTTCCTCGAACGTCGCAAGCAGCGTTTCAAGATCGACGTACAGGTGCTCGACGACAGTGGCGAAGCCGTGGTACCTGGCACCTTCCCGCGCCGCGCCGCAGCCTTCGAGGCGCGCCAGCACAATGACGAGCGGCGCCTACCGTGGCGTCGCCTGACCGAGGAGTACACCAGCCCCGAAAGCGGTGAGACCTACCTGCTTATCTACCGTATTCCGCACCCGGAACTGGACGCCTGGCACCGCGAAAGTCTGCTCTGGCCATTGAGTGCCCTAGGCATAGCCTTGGTGGTACTGACCCTGTTCAGCCTGCTGGTGACCCTGTCCATCACCCGCCCGCTGAGCCGCCTGCGCAGTGCGGTACACGATCTTGGCCAAGCCAGCTACCAGCAAAACAGCCTGGCGCGCCTGGCTGCACGGCGCGATGAGTTCGGCGTGCTGGCCAAGGACTTCAACAAGATGGGGGCCCGCTTGCAGAGCCTGATCGGCAGCCAGCGCCAGTTGCTGCGCGACGTTTCCCACGAACTGCGCTCACCGCTGGCGCGCCTGCGCATTGCCCTGGCGCTCGCCGAACGGGCAGAAGCCGAGCAGCGCCAAGCCTTGTGGCCGCGTCTGACCCGCGAATGTGATCGGCTGGAAGACCTGATCAGCGAAATTCTGACGCTGGCCCGGGTCGATGCCGAACAGTCTCACGCCGAAACGGTCGACCTCAACGCCCTGCTGGGCAGCGTGCGCAAGGACGCACAGCTAAGCGCACCGGAGCAGGACGTTCGGCTGGAGGCGCAACCGGGCTTGACCTTGCAAGGCTGGCCGACGCTGATCGAACGTGCCGTTGACAACCTGCTGCGCAACGCCTTGCGGTTCAATCCTCAGGGGCAGCCAATCGAGGTACGCGCCGGGCGTGAGCAGGGGCGCATCGTCGTGAGCGTGCGTGACCATGGGCCGGGGGTGTCGCCGGAGCACCTGGCGCAGCTGGGTGAGCCGTTCTTCCGTGCCCCCGGGCAGGAAGCACCGGGGCATGGCCTGGGGCTGGCGATTGCGCGCAAGGCGGCAGAGCGCCATGGCGGGAGTCTGGTACTGGAGAACCACCCACAGGGTGGATTTGTCGCCCGGCTGGATTTGCCGCTGGCAGTGGAGATTGGCAGTTGAATTCGAGGGGGCTGCGCTGCAGCCCAATCGCCGGCAAGCCGGCTCCTACAGAATCACCACAGGTTTCAGCATTTTTCGACACTTGTGGGAGCCGGCTTGCCGGCGATTGGGGCGTACAGCGGCCCCTGGCGTCATTCGCCCCAGGCGCTGACGAACTCGGCGGTTTGCAGGACCGGCGCAGTACGCGGCTCGGCCATCGGCGTGCCGACATACAGGTAGCCGATCAACTCCTCGTTCTCGCCCAGCCCCAAGCCCTTGTGCACATGGGCATCGAAAGCCATGTCGCCGGTACGCCACACTGCGCCGATACCTTGGGCATGTGCGGCTATCAGGATGCCATGCGCCGCACAGCCTGCCGCCAGGCGCTGCTCCGACATCGGCACCTTGAAGTGGTCCTGCAGCTTGGCGATCACCACGATCAGTAGCGGCGCACGCAACGGCATGGCGCGGGCCTTGTCCAGCGCAGCCTGAGTGGCATCGCCCTTGTTCTGCACCGCTTCGGCAAACAGTTCCCCGAGCTTCTCGCGGCCCTGGCCTTCGATGGTCAGAAAGCGCCATGGCCGCAGCTGGCCGTGATCAGGCGCGCGCAGCGCAGCCTGGAACAGCGCCTCGCGCTGAGCGGCATTTGGCGCAGGTTCAGTCAGGCGTGGCACGGATACACGGTTGAGCAATGCGTCGAGAGCCTCCATCGGCTACCCTCCTGGCAGTTGAATGTGCGGCCATTCTCAAGCTGCAAGCGCCAAGCTGCAAGCTGCAAGCAGAAGCCGCCCGGTGCACACTGCCATTTTTTCTAGCTTGTAGCTTGCAGCTTGCAGCTGCCAGACCCATAGGTAGAATGGCGCCCTTCCGTTCAGAGTCAGAGCAGATCACATGGCGTTGCCGACCTTAAGGATCATTGGTTTCATCATCGGCATCTTCCTGATCACCCTGGCGGTCAGCATGGTCGTACCCATGGCGACGCTGGTGATCTTCGAACGTACCGGCGACATGCCATCGTTCCTCTGGTCAAGCCTGATCACCTTCGTCGCTGGCTTGCTTCTGATCGTCCAGGGCCGCCCGGAGCATGTGCACCTGCGCCCGCGCGACATGTACCTGCTGACCGTCAGCAGCTGGCTGGTGGTAGGCGTGTTCGCCGCCCTGCCCTTTCTGCTCACCCAGCACATCAGCTACACCGACGCCTTCTTCGAAAGCATGTCCGGCATCACTGCCACCGGTGCCACCGTGCTCAGCGGGCTGGACACCATGTCGCCGGGCATCCTGATGTGGCGCTCGATGCTGCACTGGCTCGGCGGTATCGGCTTCATCGCCATGGCGGTGGCGATCCTGCCGCTGCTGCGCATCGGTGGCATGCGCCTGTTCCAGACCGAGTCGTCCGACCGCTCGGAGAAGGTCATGCCGCGCTCGCACATGGTCGCCAAGTCGATCGTCGGGGTGTACGTCTGCTTCTCGGTGCTGGGCGCCCTGGCCTTCTGGTGGGCCGGCATGAAGCCGTTCGACGCCATCAACCACGCCATGTCAGCCATTTCCACCGGGGGGTTCTCGACCTCCGACCAGTCCCTCGCCAAATGGGACATCCCTGCCGTGCACTGGGTCGCGGTGGTTGTAATGATTCTTGGCAGCCTGCCATTCGCCTTGTACGTAGCCACCCTGCGCGGCAACCGCAAGGCGCTGATTCGCGACCAGCAGGTCCAGGGGCTGCTTGGCTTGCTGGTGGTCACCTGGCTGGTGCTGGGTACCTGGTACTGGGCCACTACCAACCTGCACTGGCTCGATGCCTTGCGCCACGTGGCGTTCAACGTGACCTCGGTGATCACCACCACCGGTTTCGCGCTGGGCGACTACAGCCTGTGGGGCAATTTTTCGCTAATGCTGTTCTTCTACCTGGGCTTCGTCGGTGGCTGCTCTGGTTCGACCGCCGGCGGTATCAAGATCTTCCGCTTCCAGGTGGCCTACATCCTGCTCAAGGCCAGCCTCAACCAGTTGATTCACCCACGCGCCGTGATCAAACAGAAATACAACGGCCATCGCCTGGACGAAGAGATCGTACGTTCGATCCTGACCTTCTCGTTCTTCTTCGCGATCACCATCTGCGTCATGGCGTTGCTACTGTCGCTACTGGGCGTGGACTGGATGACCGCTCTGACCGGCGCCGCCGCAACCGTTTCGGGCGTTGGCCCGGGCCTGGGTGAAGTGATAGGCCCGGCAGGCAACTACGCCATGCTGCCGGACGCGGCCAAGTGGATTCTTGCTGGCGGCATGCTGCTCGGCCGCCTGGAGATCATCACGGTGCTGGTGCTGTGCATGCCGGCGTTCTGGCGTCACTGACCACCTCGGGGTCCGCACCCAGACGGGCGCGATACTCGCTGGGGGTGACGTCGAACCAGCGGCGGAAGGCCCGGTAGAAGTTGCTCGGGTCAGCGAACCCCAACAGGTAGGCGGTTTCCAGCAAGGTCATGCCGGGCTGGGCGAGGTACTGCTCTGCCAGCTCACGACGGGTGTCGTCCAGCAAAGCCTGAAAGCTGGTGCCCTCTTCCTGCAGGCGGCGCTGCAGGGTGCGCTGGGACAGGTGCAGCGCCTGGGCCAGGGTTTCCCGCTTGGGTTCGCCCTGAGGCAGAATGCGGCAAAGCACCTGGCGCACCCGGTGGGTCACCCGGCTTTCAGAAAAGCGTGCCAGGTATTCCCCGGCAAACCGGTCGTGCAGAATGGCCATGGCCTCATTGGCGGTAGGTAGCGCAGCTTCCATGTCGGCGCGCTCGAACACCAGCGCGTCGTGCGGCGCACCGAACACCAGCGGGGAATGGAAAGCCACCTTGTAGGGCTCGACGTTCTTGGGTTGAGGCCCTTGGATCAGCACCCGCCGCGGCTGGATGGGCCGCCCGCTTAGCCACTTGCACAGCGCAAGCGCACAGGCCAGCGAAGCCTCTGCACTGTGCCGTGTCGGTGGCAGGTGATCACCGTGTACGGTGAGTATCAGCGAATACCCCTCAGGCCCCAGGCGGAAGCTCAGGTCGGAGCTTTCAGCGATGATGCGCTGGTAGCGCACCAGGCGCTCGAAACCTTCGGCCAGGGTGCGGCTGGACATCAAGGCGTAGCCCACCACATGGAACGAAGCCGGCCTGACCACCCGCGCCATGTTCAGGCCGATCGCTTCATTGCCCGACAGTTCTACAGCCAGTTGCCAAAGGCGGGTCATGGAATCCTGAGGGAACCGCGCATCGGGGTCGTCGAGGGCAGCGAAATCCAGGCCGAGTTGCTCGAACATGGCCGGGCAGTCGAGCCCTTCCAGCTCGAGCGCCTTCACAATCCCTGATGCCCAGCTGGCTGACGTGGTTCTCTCACTCATGACAGGCTTCTTATCCTGACCGCTTCATGCGGTTAACCTCAAGGATACTCATTTGGCGCCTATTGTCACTGGTAGGCTCCGCCAATGACTCTAGACTCGATTCAGGCTCCACGCCGTGTATCCTGTCAAAAAGTGTCAATCCTGGAGCACTGCTCATGAACAGCACAGCGCAGTTTCGCAGTTTTGCCGAGTTCTACCCTTATTACCTGGGGGAGCACAGCAACCCCACCTGCCGGCGCCTGCACTTTGTCGGTACCAGCCTGGTGATCGCCCTGCTGGCGTACACGATCGGCAGCGGCAAATGGCTGCTGCTACTGGCTGTGCCGCTGTTCGGATATGGGTTTGCCTGGGTCGGGCACTTCTTTTTCGAAAAAAACCGCCCGGCAACCTTCAAGCATCCGCTATACAGCCTGATTGGCGATTTCGCCATGTTCCGCGACATTCTGCTGGGCAGGATCAGCCTATAGTTTCTCGGGCGCCTGTCACGCAGGTTCGCGCAACCCCGCAACGCCCTCTGCCTGCCGTAGCTGTGCGTCGGCCAGCCGGAACAGCTCGATACTGCCATCCCAATGCTCGATCAGCGCAGTGCAGGACTCCACCCAATCGCCACAGTTGAGGTAATCCACATCCCCGACCTTGCGGATTTCGGCATGATGGATATGGCCGCATACCACCCCATGAAAGCCGCGACGGGTGCATTCATGAACAATGGCATCCTCGAAATCACTGATGAAGTTCACCGCGCCTTTGACCTTGTGTTTGAGGTAGGCCGAAAGCGACCAATAACCATAACCGTAGCGGGCCCGCCAGTGGTTGAGCCAGCGGTTGAGGACCAGCGTGAATTCGTAGGCACGGTCACCGAGAAAAGCCAGCCAGCGGTGATAACGGGTAATCACATCGAACTGGTCACCATGGATCACTAACAGCCGACGACCATCAGCGGTGAGATGCTCGGCCTCGTCCACTAACTGGATGTTGCCCAGAATCAGCCTGGAGTAGCGCCGCAGGAACTCATCATGGTTGCCCGTCACGTAGATCACCTCGGTGCCACGTTTGCTCATGGTCAACAAACGGCGGATCACGTTGGTGTGGGCCTGCGGCCAGTAGATACCGCCGCGCAGCTTCCAGCCATCGATGATGTCGCCGACCAGATAGATACGGTCGGCCTGGTAGCCTTTGAGAAAGCGCGACAGGTGTTCGGCCTGACAGTCGCGGGTGCCCAGATGCACGTCAGATATCCACAGGGTGCGTACGCGCTGCTTGCGTGACGGGCGAGAGAGTTCGGCATGGGTCATGGGCGGGCTCCGGCGCTGTTTGCTGGAGACTGGCATCCGCACATGACAGGCTGGTGGCAGCGATGTGATCGGTGCTGGCCAGCCAGGAATACGGCACAATGGCGCTCTGCCCTGCGAGGACTCACCATGACCGCCGGCCCGATCCTTTCCCTTCGCCACTACCGCGACGACGTGATCGCGCACAGCCACGACCACCCACAGCTGGTATTCGGCCTGCGCGGCCGGCTGGACTTCGAGGTGCAAGGGCATGGGGCAAAGATCGACCGTCAAAGCCTGATCGTGGTGCCGGCCGGTGCCCATCACACCTGTGGCAGCGATGCCGGTAGCCACTGCCTGGTGCTCGATTTACCGAGCGATCATTGGCTGGACGAGCAACTCGGCAAGCATGCCAACGCCAGCCGCCGTCTGCTGGACCGCTCCGCCGCGATGGGCCTGGACGCTCACCAGCAGCATCTGGTGGACTGGCTCGCGGCAAGCCCGATGGACGATCCGCTGATCGCCCGCCAAGGGGCAGCGTTGCTGCTGGCCTGCCTCAACCCGGCGCCGACAGCCAACATCACACCCACCCATCGCCTGCCTTATGCTGCCTTCGACGGTCACATCGATCAGCACGCAGCCTACCCGCTGCAAGTGGCCGACCTGGCGAGAATCGCCGGGTTGTCCACTGCGCGGTTGCATGCACGATTTACTGCCGAGTGCGGCATGACACCTATGGATTACATTCGCCAGCGGCGCCTGCTCAAAGCGCGCAAGCTGGTTACCCAGACATTGCTGCCAATGGGCGAGATCGCCGCGCAGGTGGGATACAGCTCGCAAAGTGCGTTTTCAGCGGCGATGTTGCGCATGTTCGGGCGCATGCCGAGTGCATTGCGACGAGAATCTGGCGACAAAGAACGCTAGGGTGGCGACAGACCGCGTCTGTGGGTAGCTTTACACTGTGCCTGTCCCGGCCCCTTCGGGTAAACGCACAAAAAGGCCGGGCCTGACCAGACGGATTTCAAAGGACCACCATGAACCAGCGTACAGCCCTGGGCGCCCTGCACATCGGCGCACTGTTCTTCGGCCTGACCGGCGTGTTTGGCAAACTGGCCGCCAGCGCCAGCCCGGCCATCATCGTCTTCGGCCGTGCCGCCTTTGCCGTGTTCGCCCTGGCGCTGTTCGCCAGCCTCTCCGGCCCAGGCTGGCAGCGCCTGCGCAGCCAGGACGTACAGCGCCTCTTGCTGGGCGGTGTGCTGCTGGCCGGCCACTGGGTCAGCTTCTTCATCGCCGTCAAAGTCGGTGGCGTGGCTATCGCCACCCTCGGCTTCGCCAGTTTCCCGGCATTTACCGTGATACTCGAGGGGCTGCTGTTCCGCGAACGCATCCGCCGCAACGAAGCACTGCTGGTATTGCTGGTGAGCATCGGCCTGGTTCTGGTGACGCCCTCATTCGACCTAGCAAGCGAAGCCACGGGCGGACTGCTGTGGGCCCTGCTTTCCGGCCTGCTGTTCTCGCTGTTGTCGCTGACCAACCGGGCAGGCTCGGGGCGTTTGCCCGCCGTTCAGGCTGCGCTGTGGCAAAACCTCGTGGTCGGCCTGTGCCTGCTGCCGTTTGCTGTGCATGGTCTGGGCGCGGTGAAGCCCATGGATTGGCTGTGGATCGCCCTGCTAGGGGTTTTCTGCACGGGCGTCGCCCACAGCCTTTTCGTCGCCAGCCTGGCAGTGATCAAGGCGCGCACTGCCGCAGTGGTTTTCGCCATGGAACCGGTCTACGGCATCGCTGTTGCCTGGGTGGTATTCGCCGAAACGCCGACCTTGCGCATGCTGCTGGGCGGCGCACTGATCATCTTCGCCATCATGCTTTCCAGCCGCCTCGGCGCCGAGCAGCCGCCCAGACCACGTACCGTGGTCGAGGGCACCTGATCAACGATCGTTGTGCCCAAGGTCGCGCTGCGGGTCGATCTGGTCACGCACACGCTGCTTGAGCACCTTGGCCTCGGGGAAACCACCGTCAGCCTTGCGCTCCCAGATCTGCACGCCATTGCAGGTGATGCGGAAGGTGCCGCCGGTAGCGGGCTCCAGTGCCACCCGGGCCAGGTCGTCGGCGAAGGTACTGAGCAGTTCCTGGGCCAGCCAGGCGGCGCGCAGCAGCCATTGGCACTGCGTGCAATATGTGATGACGATTTCCGGCTTGTTGTCGGCCATGGTGCGCTTTCTCCAGGTGGGGGCCGCTTATACTAGCGGTCTTTAGCCCCCTGTTTGAGACTCAAGATGCGCCGCCTGCTGTTCTGCCTTTTACTGACGCTCAGCTCATTCACCGTGCTCGCCGAGGCGGCACGCCCCAAGGTCGGCCTGGTACTCTCCGGGGGCGCCGCCCGTGGCCTGGCCCACATCGGCGTACTCAAGGCCCTGGAGGAACAGGGCGTGCGCATCGACGCCATCGCCGGCACCAGCATGGGCGCCGTGGTTGGCGGCCTGTATGCATCCGGCTACAGCATCGATGAGCTGGAAAAGCTCGCCACCACGCTCGACTGGCAGCAGGCGTTGTCAGATGCTCCACCGCGCAAGGACGTGCCTTTCCGGCGCAAGCAGGATGACCGTGACTTTCTGGTCAAGCAGAAGCTGAGTTTTCGAGACGACGGCAGCCTCGGCCTGCCACTTGGGGTGATTCAGGGCCAGAACCTCGCACTGCTGCTGGAAAGCAAGCTGGCCCACACTGCCGATACCCGCGATTTCGACAAGTTGCCGATACCGTTCCGCGCCGTGGCAACCGACATCGCCAGCGGCGAGAAGGTGGTATTCCGCCGCGGCCACCTACCCCAAGTGATCCGCGCCAGCATGTCGATCCCGGCGGTCTTCGCCCCGGTCGAGCTTGAAGGGCGCCTGCTGGTGGATGGCGGCATGGTCGACAACATACCTGTGGATGTGGCCCGGGACATGGGCGTTGATCTGGCCATCGTCGTCGATATCGGCACCCCGCTGCGTGACCGCAAGCAACTGGCCACGGTGGTGGATGTACTCAACCAGTCGATCACCCTGATGACCCGGCGCAATTCCGAAGAGCAACTGGCCAGTTTGCATAGGGATGACATCCTCATCCAGCCACAGCTGGCCGCGTTCGGCGTCACCGACTTCGGCCGCGCGCGTGACATGATCGAGGCCGGCTACCGTGCAACCCGCCTGCTCGACCCTCGCCTGGCTGCCCTGCGCCAGCCTGAAGGCGATGCCGAACTGGCCATGGCACGCTCACCGCGCCAGCGCACCCCGGTGATCACCGCCATCAAGGTGGAGAACGATTCCAAGGTCAGCGATGACGTGATCCGCTATTACATCCGCCAGCCGATCGGCGAGCCGCTGGAACTCGACCGCCTGCAAACCGACATGGGCACCCTGTATGGCCTGGACTACTTCGACCGTGTGCAATACCGCGTGGTCCATAAAGGCAACGACAACACTCTGGTGATCAACGCCCGTGGCAAGCGCGGCGGCACCGATTACCTGCGCCTGGGCCTGAACCTGTCGGACGACCTGCGCGGGGACAGCGCCTTCAACCTGGGCGCCAGCTATCGGGTCAATGGTATCAACCAGTTGGGCGCCGAGTGGCTGACGCGCGCGCAGATCGGTGACAAGCAGGAGCTCTACAGCGAGTTCTACCAGCCGCTTGACGTGGGTTCACGCTATTTCATCGCACCTTATCTGGACTTCGGCTCACAGAACATCGAAGCCACCCTGGATAGCGATCCGGTAGCCGAATACCGTCTCGAGCGCTATGGCTTCGGCCTCAACGTCGGCCGCCAGATCGGCACCTATGGCGAAGTGCGCCTGGGTGCGGGCAAGGCTTGGGGCGAGGCCGAGGTGCGCATTGGTGAACAGGACCTGCCCAAGGTCAGTTTCAACGAAGGTTTCTACGAGCTGAAATACTCGTTCGACACGCTCGACAATGTGTACTTCCCGCACAGTGGCGAGAATATAGGCCTGACCCTGCGCAAATACGACAAATCGCTGGACTCGGACGCGGACTATCGCCAGTGGATGTTCAATCTGGACAAGGCTTTGAGCAGCGGGCCGAACACGCTGGTGCTCGGTGGTGGGTATGGACGCACGCTCGACGACACCGAAGTCGTGACGTCGAGCTTTGTGCTTGGCGGGGCGCGCCAACTGTCCGGGTTCCGCCAGGACTCGGTATCAGGGCAGAACGTGAGCCTGCTGCGCATGGTCTATTACCGCCGCCTCACGCCGCGTTCCTATCTGCCGCTGGACTTCCCGCTTTACATAGGCGGGTCACTGGAGCGCGGACGGGCGTGGAACAACGACAACGAGTTCGACAGTGGCTACATCAATGCCGCCAGTATCTTCCTGGGCCTAGACACGCCACTCGGGCCGTTGAGCCTCAGCTATGGAGCCAACAGTGCGGATGAGCAGGCAATCTACTTGAACCTGGGGAATACATTCTGAGCTTTAAGCCCGAACCGGGCCTCAGGATTTTTCCAGGTTGGCCAAAATTTTCGCATGCACCCGCATGCACACATCCAGGTCAGCCTCATCAACTCCGGTGAACAATTCCAGGCGCAAGGCATTGGCGATAGTTTCGATCTGCTCGATCAGCGGCTTGGCCGGAGGACACAACTGGATTTTCTTCGCCCGCCGGTCCTCAAGCACCGCCTGGCGTCGAACCAGGCCCTGGCTTTCCAGGCTGTCTAGCAGACGCGCCAAGGTCGGGCCTTCAACGCCTACACTTTGCGCCAGCTCGCGCTGGGTCGGCGCTTCTTCAAAACGAGCCAGGTGCAGCAACACCAGCCAGCGCGCCTGGGACAGGTTGAGCCCGGCCAGGCGGCGATCCAGTTCGGCACGCCAGCCACGGGACATCTGGGCCAGCTGCATGCCGAAACGGTGTTGGTTGTCGGTCAGGGGCATAAACAACTCATTGACTAGAACTAATTATTAGTCAGCTAACCATGCCCCGGGCCATCAGGCAAGACTGCCCTACCCGCAAACGCCTGAAAATCGTCAAAAAGGATGACATTGATCAGCGGATGTCCGAAATGTCTTCCATCGTCAAAGCTCAAATTCCGCAGCCAGCGCAGCGCGCACGCAGTACAGCACACCCTCGGGTATGCGCGCGCCGAACAGCGGAGCAATGGCCGAGACAGGTGGCAGCTCGCCTTCGCCATCAAGGAAGGCATCCTGCACTTCCATCATCAAGTCTTCAGGCAGGTCCAGTGCCTGGTCCAGGCTCAGTTCCTGGCGACCAATAGCCTCGGCCAGCAGGCTGTAGACGTTCTTTTCGCTGCAATTGAGCTGGCCGGCGATTTGCGCCGGGGTCATGCCGGCACGGGCCAGGCTGACCAGTTCGTGGCGCAGATCGAGTACCACCTTGGGCGCCTCGGTGGTGCCACCGGCGTCATTGAGCACTTCGAGGAAGGCCTGGCCGTAGCGCTCCAGCTTGCGCGCCCCCACGCCGCTGACCTGAGCCATGTCGCTGAGGCTGGCCGGCTGGCTGCGCAGCATCTCCAGCAGCGTGGAGTCCGGGAAGATGACATAAGGCGGCACGCTGTGCTCTTCGGCCAGTTTGCGACGCAACGTGCGCAGCGCTTCCCACAGTTCGCGCTCTTCGGCGCGCACCAGCTGGCTGGCCGGGCTGCCGCCGCCGGAGGCCGTTTTAGCCACTGTCTGCGGCTTGAGGTCGCGACGCAACTGTAAGGTCACTTCGCCGCGCAGCAGCGGCCTGCAGCTGTCGGACAGGCGCAGGCCACCGTAGCCTTCCAGATCGATGTCGACCAGGCCGCGCGCCACCAACTGGCGGAACAGCGAACGCCATTCAACCTCGGCCATCGCCTTGCCAACACCAAACACCGAGAGTTTCTCGTGACCGAAATTGCGCACCTTCTCGGTATCCTTGCCCAGCAGCACATCGATCAGGTGGCCGACACCGTAACGCTGGCCGGTACGGAACACCGCCGACAGGGCCTGGCGCGCAGGCTCGGTGGCATCCCAGGTCTGGATCTGGTCGACGCAGTTGTCGCAATGCCCGCAGGGCTGTTCGAGTACTTCATCGAAATAGGCCAGCAACGCCTGGCGGCGACAACGGGTTTCCTCGCACAGTGCAAGCATGGCGTCGAGCTTGTGTTGCTCAACGCGCTTGTGGCGCTCGTCCCCATCGGAGTTCTGCAGCATCTGTTTGAGCATCACCATGTCCTGCAGGCCGTAGGCCATCCAGGCATCGGACGGCAGGCCATCGCGGCCGGCACGCCCCGTCTCCTGGTAATAGGCCTCGAGCGACTTGGGCAGGTCGAGGTGGGCGACGAAGCGTACGTTGGGCTTGTCGATGCCCATGCCGAAGGCGATGGTGGCGACCATGATCAGCCCTTCCTCGTTGAGGAAGCGGTGCTGGTTGGCCGAACGGGTTTCAGCAGCCAGGCCGGCGTGGTACGGCAACGCCGGGAAGCCTTGGTCGCACAGGTAGGCAGCGGTCTCATCGACCTTCTTGCGTGACAGGCAGTAGACGATACCGGCGTTGCCGCGGCGCTCGCCGAGGAAGGCCATCAACTGCTTGCGCGGCGACTCCTTGGGCACGATGCGGTAGAAGATATTTGGCCGATCGAAGCTCGACAGGAAGCGTTCGGCGCCCTGCAGGTGCAGGCGCTGGACGATTTCCTCGCGGGTACGCATGTCGGCGGTGGCGGTCAGGGCGATGCGCGGCACATGCGGGAACAGCTCGGCCAACTGGCCCAGTTGCAAGTACTCCGGGCGGAAATCGTGGCCCCATTGCGAAACGCAGTGGGCCTCGTCGATGGCGAACAGGGAAACGTCCAGACCGCGAAGGAAATCCAGCATCCGCGGCTGCACCAGGCGCTCAGGCGCCAGGTAAAGCATCTTCACTTCACCGCGGCGCAGGCGCCCGGCGAGATCACGCTGTTGTTCCGCACTGAGGGTAGAGTTCAGGGCCGCAGCCGCGACCCCGAGTTCATCGAGAGTAGCGACCTGATCGTCCATCAGCGCGATCAGCGGCGACACCACCACGGTCAGGCCCGGGCGCAACAGCCCCGGTACCTGAAAACACAGCGACTTGCCGCCACCGGTGGGCATCAGCACCAGGGCATCGCCGCCATTGGCCACGCATTCGATGATTGCTGCCTGGCGCCCACGGAAACTGTCGTAACCGAAGATATCCTTGAGAACGCGCTGAGCCTGTTCGAGCATGTGCAACTCCACAAATCGCCGTACCATCCTGGACACAGGCTGGACGAAAAACCCGCTCCGCACACGCCAAATGCGTAAGCGGCTTTTGCCAGAGGCCGGGGAAACCCGCTCCTGGGTGAAAAACCGCGAAGTATACCCCAGTGCCAGCCTGTGCAGGATGCCCGGTGACAGACGTTCCCTTTGCCCCGCCATCGCCGCAAGGTGCTAGAATTCAATATCGTTTATTCCCCAAGGTAGCCCTGTAATGTCCTTCGCCGAGCAACTGACCCGCCTGCAAGCCTTCCTCGACGCCGACGAGCTGCACGAAGAAGCGCTGGACTACGTCGCCGCCCACGGCTACCTGACCGCGCTGTCGATCTGCTCGGAAGACGTCCCCGAGCGTGAATGGATCGACGCGCTGTTCGCCGAAGAGCCCCATTACGCCAGCGATGCCCAGCGCACCGAGATCGAAGCTACCCTGGTGGCACTGAAGGGCCACATCGCCCGTCAACTGGCCAGCGATGAAGAATTCGACCTGCCGTGCGACCTGGACCTGACCGACGAGCCGGACGACTCCGACCTGCGCGGCTGGTGCATCGGCTTCATGGAAGGCGTTTTCCTGCGTGAAGAGGCCTGGTTCGAGAACGCCGAAGAAGAAGTCAGCGAGATGCTGCTGCCGATCATGGTCGGTTCCGGCCTGTTCGACGAACAACCGGAATTCGCCGACATCGCCAGCAATGCCAACCTGCAGGACGACATGATCGTGCAGATCCCAGAGGCGCTGAGCGCGTTGTTCCTGCTGCTGCACGCGCCTGACGAGAAGCCTGCGCTGCTCAAGCCACGCCACCACTGAGTCGGCTGTGCGCTACCTGCTGCTGGCCATAGGCTGGCTCAGCGTCGCGCTGGGGGTGCTGGGGATCTTCCTGCCGGTGTTGCCCACCACCCCTTTTCTGCTGCTGGCGGCGGCCTGCTTCGCCCGCAGCTCGCCACGCTTTCATCACTGGCTGGTCAACCACCCCACACTGGGGCCGTGGATCCGCGACTACCTGAGCGGTGAAGGTATCCCCTTGAAGGGCAAGGTATACGCCATCGGCCTGATGTGGGCGAGCATCGGCCTGTCCTGCTACCTGGTGCCCCTGTTCTGGGCACGGGCATTCATGCTGACCAGTGCGGTGCTTGTGAGCCTGTACATCCTCAAGCAGAAGACATTGCACCGGCCAGGCTGAACAGCGCAGCCGGCTCTGGCGCTATCGCCGGCAATCCGGAGATAGCGCCACAAGCTTCAAGCAAACTTGCAGGCCGCGCAGCTCACACCGTGTCCACCTTCAACGAATGATCATCGATCATCCCGTTGATGATGGTCGCCGTATCCGGCCCCGCCGATATCACCCCGCCCGCCCCTGCCGTCACACCGTAGTGCTGCGCGAGGTCAACGCCGGCCAGGTCGATCGTCTGCGTCGGCGCCGCCCCCGCCACGCTGCTCACTTCGATGGTCGATACCACAGTCGCCCCGGCGCCACTGACCTTGAAGTGCAGGTAGTCATCCAGGGACGCCGCCGTGGCGTGTTCACCCTGCAACAGCTGCGACAGGTCGAGCTTGTCGCTGCCTGGGGTGAAATCGTTGAGCGTGTCATGGCCGCTGTCGTTCTTCTGCCATACGAACGTGTCGCTGCCATTGCCACCGGTCAAAATGTCATTGCCGCCTCCCCCTGTGAGCACATCATTGCCTGCACCGCCGTTGAGCACGTTGTCGGCACTGTTGCCGATCAAGGTGTCGCCAAAGTCCGAGCCGATCAGGTTGTAAATGCCACTCAAGGTTTCAACGCCCGCACCTCCTGTGTCCTGCGGCCCTTCAAGGCTGAGGTCGACGGTGACCGCGCCCTCGGCTTGAGCATAGTCAGCCGTAGCGCTCGCCCCCTGGGCAGCGGCGGCATGCGCTTCAAGCGACGCAATGTCGATGACTCCAGCAGTGAAGTGCTCACTGCCAGCGCCCGTGAGCGGGGCCGCGTCCTGCGCATTGGCGTAGTCGAGGACCATGTTAAGTGTGTAGCTCTCGCTGCCTTTGCCTGCACCCAACGGGTCGCTGAGGTGAATGCTGTACACCCCGTCATGGCTGGCAGTGAAGCTGTCGCCTGAGGCGATGGCCTGGTAGCTGCCACCGGCATCCTTCCACTGCATTGCCAGGTCGCCGCCATCGGGCGTGTGATTCAGTTGCAGGGCTTCACCTTTGCGCAGGGTGACATTGATCACTTCTTCGGCATTGCCTTGGGCGTTGACCATGCCGGACGCGCCCAGGTAGCCGAGCACCACCAGCGCCGCGGTCATGCTGCTGGTATCGAGGGTGAACGCGCTGCGATCGACAACCCGTTGCTCCTGCCCCCTGACGTACCCGGCGCCACATTCGGCTATCGAATTGTCGTGCACGTTGATCGTGATGGTCGCGGTGCTTTCGTCACCGTCAGCATCACGAATGGTGTAGACGAAGGTGTCGGTTGCATCCCGCGGTGCCACGACGCTCGGGTCGGAGTGGTAAACCGCATTCCCCCTGGCGTCCAGTATGAGGTAACCATACTGGCCAACCACCTGGCTGCCGAGCTGACCTATAGCCGAGGTGCAGGTGTCATCGCCAGCGCGTACGCCCACCACGTAGCCGCAATCGCCCGGCACGTCAGCGCCGATCACATCGTTGGACAGGACATTGCCACGCACCTCCTCACCTTTGCTGACACTTACAAAATCGCAATGGGCCTGCGGCACGTCATCCACGATAGTGATGGTGACACTGCTGGTGGTCCAGTTACCTTGCGTATCCTCGACCCTGTAAGTAAACGACTCACCGACGGTATTGGCACCATCGTTGGCATGGGTCGGCGAATTCGCTGGCGAAGTCAGGGTGTAGGTGTAGGAGCCGTCTGCGTTCAGGTGGATCTGACCGTACTCGCCTATGCCATTGCCTATCAGGCTGTAGGTCAAAGCACCGACGCCGCCACCGACCTGTCCGACCAGGCTGCCGACAGCCGTTTCGGCAGTCGAGCAAGACTCACTGCCGTTGACACTCCCTGCCGCCAGGTCGTGGCCATCCTTGGTCAGGTCAAGCGCTTTTTCGTAAACCGTGACCCCACCGTCGCCACAGGGTTGAAGCGACTGGTCATGTACGTTGATGGTCACGGTAGCGGTACTTTCGTCGCCGTCGGCATCGCGAATGGTGTAAACAAAGGTGTCGAGCGCATCCCGCGGCGCTACGGCATTGGGGTTGGAGTGATACTCGGCGTTGCCCTTGGCATCGAGGGTCAGGTAGCCGTACTGCCCATACACATGGCTGTCGAGCTGGCCGCTGGCAGAGGTGGAGGTGTCATGCCCCGCGCGCACGCCAATCACATAGGCGCCGTCACTCGAGGTATCGGCCCCCACCACATCGTTATACATCACGTTGCCGCGCACGATGTCGCCCTTGCCCACGCTGACGAAATCGTAATGGGCTTGCGGGACGTCATCGACGATGGTGATGCTGACGCTGCTGGTGGTCCAGTTGCCCACCGTGTCCTGCACCCGGTAGGTGAAGGATTCGGTGACGGTATTGGCGCCGTCGTTGGCATGGTTCGGCGAGTTCGCCGGCGAGGTAAGGGTGTAGGTATATGAACCATCAGCATTGAGGAGCAACTGGCCGTATTGGCCAACGGCATCACCGACCAAGGTGTAGGTCAACGCCCCCACGCCTCCTGCGACCTGGCCGACCAGGCTGCCGGAAGCGGTCTCGCGGGTCGACTCGGGGTGGCTGCCGGTGACAGTTCCAGCAGCCAGGTCGTGGCCATCCCGATGCAGGTCCAGCGCGTTTTCGTAGACCTTGACGCCCCCGTCACCACATGGCTGCAGTGAAGGGTTGTGCACATTGATGGTGATGGTCGTGGTGCTCTCGTCGCCGTCGGCATCACGAACGGTGTAGACGAAAGTATCCAGCGCATCCCGCGGCGCTACGGCATCGGGATTGGAGTGGTACTCGGCATTGCCTTGGGCATCGATGATCAGATAGCCGTACTGGCCATGCACCTGACTGTCGAGCTGGCCGAGCGCAGAGCTTGAGGTATCGTTGCCAGCGCGCACGCCTACCACGTACTTGCCATCGCTCAGGGTGTCGGCACCGACCACATCGTTGTACATGACATTGCCGCTGACCACATCACCTTTGGCGACACTGACGAAATCGGCGTTAGCCGTCGGTACATCGTCGACGATGCTGATGACGATCGTGCTGGTGGTCGAATTACCCTGAGAATCCTGCACCTGGTAGGTGAAGGTTTCAGTCACGGTATTGGCGCCGTCGTTGGCATGGGTCGGCGAGTTCGCTGGCGAGGTCAGGGTGTAGGTGTAGGAGCCATCAGCGTTCAGCAGGATCTGACCGTACTGGCCGACAGCATTGCCGACCAAGGTGTAGGTCAGTGCGCCGACCCCGCCACTGGTCGAGCCGGCCAGGGTGCCAGAGGCCGTTTCCTGGTGCGATGCTGGGTCACTGCCAGTCACAGTGCCGGCGGCCAGGTCGCCACCGTCCTTGTGCAGGTCCAGAGCTTTCTCGTAGACCGTGACGTCGTGGTCCGCGCAGGTCATCAACGAACTATGCACATTGATGGTTATGGTCGTGGTGCTTTCGTCGCCATCGGCGTCGCGAATGGTATAGACGAAGGTATCGACGGCATCCCGCGGCGAGGTGACGTTGGGGTTGGAGTGGTACTCGGCGTTGCCTTGGGCATCGATGGTCAGGTAGCCGTACTGGCCGTTGACCTGGGTGTTGAGCTGGCCGATAGCCGACGTGGAGGTATCGCTACCGGCACGCACGCCGACCACATACTGGCCGTCGCTGCGGATGTCAGCGCCCACCACGTCGTTGTACATCACATTGCCGTACACCACAT
>NZ_CDRVFO010000027.1:0-57700 GCF_977070485.1 Lelliottia jeotgali | reverse complement strand
CGGGAGCCGGATTTGAACCGACGACCTTCGGGTTATGAGCCCGACGAGCTACCAGGCTGCTCCATCCCGCGCCTGTGAGATCGAATTCTACGGATTTAACGTCCCCTGTCAAGCATTTAGTTCAAAAAAACCGTTTTCGTTCAAACCCTTAGCCCTTCAATTAGGCATGCAGCTCAGGAGCGCTGCGGCTTTCAGGCCAATTGTCGAGAGGTCTCCTGCGCTGGCTGTCTCGCTGACAGAGCATGCGGTACTATCTGTATGAATTTACAGTGCTGACGGTCATCCATGTCTTTGCGCAAGATCATTCACATCGACTGCGATTGTTTCTACGCCGCGATCGAGATGCGTGATGACCCGCGCCTGGCCGGTCGCCCTATGGCCGTGGGTGGTTCGCCGGATCATCGAGGGGTGATTGCCACCTGCAATTATGAAGCGCGTGCCTATGGGGTGCGCTCGGCCATGTCCTCCCGGCATGCACTTAAGCTTTGCCCTGACCTGCTGATCGTCAAGCCGCGTTTCGAGGCCTACCGCGAAGCGTCGCGCGAGATTCACGGCATATTCCGCGACTACACCGAACTGATCGAGCCATTGTCGCTGGATGAGGCCTATCTGGATGTGAGCGACAGTCAATGGTTTGCCGGCAGCGCCACGCGCATCGCCGAAGATATTCGCAGGCGTGTTGCGCGCGCCCTGCACATTACTGTCTCGGCCGGGGTGGCGCCCAACAAGTTCCTGGCCAAGATCGCCAGTGACTGGCGCAAGCCCAACGGTCTTTTCGTGATTACGCCTGATCAGGTGGAGGCCTTTGTCGCCGCATTGCCTGTTGCCAGGCTGCATGGTGTCGGGAAGGTCACTGCAGACAAGCTTGCTCGGCTGGGTATCGACACCTGCCTGGACATGCGTGACTGGTCGCGGCTGGCGCTGGTGCGTGAATTCGGCAGTTTCGGTGAACGCCTCTGGGGGTTGGCGCGGGGTGTCGATGATCGCGCTGTGCACAACGATAGCCGTAGGCAGTCTGTAAGCGTGGAGAACACGTACGATACGGATTTGCCGGATCTGGCCAGTTGTCTGGAGCGCTTGCCTGAACTGCTGCAAAGTCTGAATGAGCGGATCGCTCGTATGGACAGCAGCTACCGGCCGGACAAACCTTTCGTCAAGGTCAAATTCCATGACTTCAGCCAGACTACCCTGGAGCAGGCGGGGGCGGGGAGAGATCTGGACAGCTACCGACAGTTGCTACGGCAAGCATTCGCCCGGGGTGGCAAGCCGGTTAGGTTGTTGGGGGTAGGGGTGAGGTTGCGCGACTTGCGTGGGGCTCACGAGCAATTGGAGTTGTTCGCGGACAAATGAAAGAGGGGCTGCATTGCAGCCCCTCTTTCATTAATGTGCGCCTGGGTCAGCCACCAACCGGCCGGTAGCCTTGGTCAGTGCCTGCAGAAACTCCTGTTGCAGCTCCGGATCGTTGCGGGTCAGCTCGATCAGACTCTGCTCCATCTCGCTGGCTTCCTCTTCCAGGCCTAGCTCCGACAGGCGCTTGACCCGGTGTACCCACTGGCCGACATCGTCGTCTTCCAGGTCGTCGAAAATCAACTCATGGGCTTCACGCAGCTTGTTGCGCAGGGTGGCGCTGACCAGCAGGCTGGCGTCGCCCCGCACAGCGTTTTCTTCATCGACCACTTGCAGGTGCAGGGTGCCGACGTGGTTCAGGTGCTGTTCCGAGAACGGGCTGTCCAGCAGGTTCAGGCGTAGCACGCCGTTTCTGTCGGTGGTCAGCGCGTGGGTCATCTTGCCGGCCTTGACCTCGACCAAGCGCTCGCTCCAGGGCAGGCTGGTGAACTCCTCGCGCTTGTCCTTTTGCACCTCACTGATCCCTGCCAGGTTCTGCTGGGCGCGACCGTTGGACTGCACGTTCATGAACGGGTTGAGCCCGGCCACGCCGTAACTGATCCAGTCGTGCGTGATGCTCTCCGGCAGGTTGCCCAAGGCAAACACGTTGACCACGTTGGCGCCTGCGCCGGCCACCACTGCCACCGCGCCCAGCGGGATCTCGTAGATCTCCCGCCAGGGTTGGTAAGGGGTATACCGGTCATAACGGCGGGTAACTTCGAACTCGGTGACTTCGAAGCGCCTCTGTTCATTGACGCGTATACGTCGCTGCGGAAGCTCCATCACCTTGGGCTCGCCGACATCAATCTGCAGTGTGTGTTCGAGCAGCTTGCGCTCGACGCGCTCTTCGTGCTCGCTGCGCTGGGACATCTGGTTGGCGCAGCCGCTGAGGAGCAGGGCGCCGCACAGTGCGGCGCCCCCCAGGGTAAAGGTACTTCGCTTGGACATGATCACTCGTGCATTGATTATCAGCGGCGAACGCGGGCCTGCAGGAAGGTCAGCACTTCATTGAGTGGCAGCGCTTGAGCATCCTGTTCGGTGCGGTGCTTGTATTCCAGGTTGCCGTCGGCCAGGCCGCGGTCGCTGACGACGATGCGGTGCGGAATACCGATCAGCTCCATATCGGCGAACTTGATGCCTGGGCTGGTCTTCTTGTCGCGGTCGTCCAGCAGTACTTCAAAGCCTGCGGCCGTCAGTTCGGCATACAGCTTGTCGGTGGCCTCGCGAACCACGTCGGTTTCGTAGCGCAGCGGTACCAGGGCGATCTGGAACGGGGCCAGGGCGTCATTCCAGATGATGCCTTTGTCGTCGTAGCTCTGCTCGATGGCGGCGGCGACCACGCGGGATACGCCGATGCCGTAGCAACCCATGGACAGCACCACTGGCTTGCCGTTCTCACCCAGTACCTGGCACTTGAGTGCCTCGCTGTACTTGGTGCCGAGCTGGAAGATGTGGCCGACTTCGATGCCGCGCTTGATCACCAGAGTGCCTTGGCCATCCGGGCTCGGGTCACCCTCTACGACGTTACGCAGGTCGGCAACCTGTGGGACCGGCAGGTCGCGCTCCCAGTTGACGCCGAAGTAGTGCTTGTCATCGATGTTCGCACCGATGCCGAAGTCGCTCATCAGGGCAACCGAGCGGTCGATGATGCATTCCAGTGGCAGGTTCAGCGGGCCGAGGGAGCCGGCGCCGGCACCAATGGCTTCGCGCAGCTCGGCATCGGTGGCCATGACCAGCGGGTCGGCGACCTGTTCCAGCTTGGCGGCCTTGATCTCGTTGAGTTCGTGGTCGCCACGGACGATCAGGGCGACCAGCTTGCCTTCCTCGGCGCCGCGTACAATCAGGGTCTTGACGGTCTTTTCGATCGGCAGCCCGTAGTTCTCGACCAGCTGGGCGATGGTCTTGGCGTCTGGCGTATCCACCAGGCGCAACTCCTCGGTAGGGGCCAGACGCGCAGTTTCGCGCGGGATGGCCTCGGCCTTCTCGATGTTGGCGGCATAATCGGAGCTGTCGCTGAAGATCACGTCGTCTTCGCCAGACTCGGCCAGCACGTGGAATTCATGCGAGTAGCTGCCGCCGATGGAGCCGGTATCGGCCTGCACTGGGCGGAAGTCCAGGCCCAGGCGGGTGAAGATGTTGCTGTACGCCTGGTGCATGCGGTCGTAGGTTTCCTGCAGGGAAGCCTGGTCGGCATGGAAGGAATAGGCGTCCTTCATGATGAATTCGCGGCCGCGCATCAGGCCGAAACGTGGGCGGATCTCATCACGGAACTTGGTCTGGATCTGGTACATGTTGAGCGGCAGCTGTTTATAGCTGGACAGCTCATTGCGGGCCAGGTCGGTGATGACCTCTTCGTGGGTCGGACCGACGCAGAAGTCGCGCTGATGGCGGTCTTTCAGGCGCAGCAGCTCAGGGCCGTACTGTTCCCAGCGGCCGGACTCCTGCCACAGCTCGGCGGGCTGGATGCTGGGCATCAGCACTTCCAGGGCGCCGGCGGCGTTCATTTCCTCGCGCACCACGGCTTCGACCTTGCGCATTACCCGCAAGCCCATCGGCAGCCAGGTGTACAGGCCGGAAGCCAGCTTGCGGATCATGCCGGCACGCAGCATGAGCTGATGGCTGATGACCACTGCGTCGGCAGGGGTTTCTTTCTGGGTGGCGAGCAAATATTGACTGGTGCGCATGGTTAGCCGTGTCGATTGCCTAAGACATTGAAATGACCCCGCATTGTACGGGGGCGAAACGAAGGCGTACAGGATGCCCCAGGGCGTGGCAAATGTCAGCCAAGAAAAAGCCCGGCAAGCGTGCCGGGCTTTTTCAGGTGCGGGGCACTATAAGCGTGGCTTACAGAATGCTCAGCGGGTACTCGACGATCAGGCGCAGTTCGTCCAGCGACGGGGAGCCGTAGTAGACGCCGTCGGAGGAGCGGTAGGTGGCCTGACGGACGCGGAAGCTGAGGTCCTTGGCGGGGCCTTCCTGCATCACGTACTTGATGTCGATGTCGCGTTCCCATTCTTTGCCGTTGGTGGTGCCGGCGACATTGGCGTCGGTACCGCGCACATAACGGGTCATGAAGGTCAGGCCGGGTACGCCGAACTCAGCGAAGTTCAGGTCGTAGCGGGCTTGCCAGGACTTCTCGTCTTCAGCGTTGAAGTCGGAACGGGCCACGGAGTTGCCGAGGAAGACGGTGCCGCCGCCGTCGACGCCGTAAGCGTAGTCACCGTCACCGTGTACGCGCTGGTGCACGATGGTGAAGGTGTGGGCGCCGATGTTCCAGGCTGCCGACAGGCTGAATGCGGTGTTGTCCAGGGATTCGCCATCGTAAGCTGTAACCAGCTCGGCGCCGTCGCCCTTGGTGTCATAGATGTTGAAGTCGAACACCAGGCCTTGCTTGTCCGAAATCGGCACTGCCCAGTTGATGTTGCCGTAGTACTTGCGCCAGTAGTCTTCGACCTTGGAGTAGTACAGGCTGGTGCTGAGGCTGTCGGTCAGGGCATAGGTGCCGCCAACGATGTTGGCTTCGGTCAGGTGCAGGCTGTCGCGGAACGTCTGGGCCTGGGCATTCATGCCGGTGAAGTGGCCGGCGTGCAGGGTCAGGCCTTCGATCTCGTCGCTGGTGATCAAGGTACCTTCGGCAACTTCCGGCAGCAGTCGGCTGTCGTCAGTGGCGAAGACCGGCAGCGCGGTGAACTGGTTACCGTACTTCAGCACAGTGTTGGAGAAGCGCATTTTTACAGCGCCGCCGCCTTCGGAGTAGTCATCCTGCGAGCGGCCGTCGGAGCCTTCCGGGAACAGGCCGGTGCCGGCACGGCCGCGGCCGCTGTCCAGTTTCAGGCCGAGCATGCCGATGGCATCGACGCCGAAGCCTACGGCGCCTTGGGTGAAGCCCGATTCAAAGGTGCCGAGGAAGCCAAGGCCGGTTTCTTCCACGCGGCTCTGGCTGCCAGGCGCGTTGTTGCGGAAGTCACGGCTGAAGTACAGCATGCGAGTCTTGACGTTCAGCTGGCTGTCTTCGATGAAACCCTTGGATTCGTCCTGTGCAGAGGCAAAGGCCAGCTGCGAGGTCCCTGCCGAAACGGCCAGGGCGATCATGCTCCACTTCATCACGCGCATCGTGATTTGCTCCTTTGGTTTTTAGGAAGAGTACCGCTGCGCCCAAGTCTTTTAGTTATATGGGGCAGCTCTTTCTTGTTATGTCGGCGGAAATGTATAGCACGCAGACTGTTGTTGGCGATATGGGCATATACAACGTTTCGAGAAGTTTACGGCCATGTCGCTTTCAGGTAGTTCCATGTCGCAAATCACGCTCCGATTAATCGGTTCGTACAACGCCAGCGCTGTTCCTGTCACCGTAACGATTCTGTAACTATCGATTCCGGTTAGGGAAACTCCCTGGTGTATCCAAAGCGGCTGTTGTTATTTGTTGCGTCCATCGCTTTATGCAGATGTCGTGCCGACTTGGTGTGGGGAGAATGCAACAAGCGTGCTCAAAATTAACAACGGTTCATGAAATTTTCACAAATTTCGCTGGCGCAGCTCGAAAGTGCCCGTAAATACAGGCCGGCCCCCGTCTGGCGGTGTGCCGGGCCGCAGTCCGGTTGCAAACTAAAAAGCTGCCTTGCAAGTCAAGGTGTTACCGCCCACTGTTCAAGTTGAGTCATTTGTGTGTGTCGAAGCGTAGTGGTGTACTCGTTTGCGGCCTCATTTTGGTGCGAAAAGTAGCGATGTGTTACCGCGCCTGTGCAGCCTGGATCAATTACTGAGCTATAAGAGTGCACCCAGAGGGCGTGCAGCATGCTTGCGCAGACGAAGCAGGGTATCCTTGCGGCATTGACCCGCACGCCGGGGCCCTTTCGTTGGTGGAGGTTTTCAGTGTTTGAGATGGATTCGCGTTTGCAGCAGGACTCTTTGATCCTTGGGGATTTTCCGCTGTGCCGTCTGCTGCTTAGCAAGGATGCCAATTACCCTTGGTTCATCCTGGTGCCCAAGCGTGCCGGCGTGAGCGAACTATTCGACCTGAGCCAGGACGATCAGGCGCAGCTGTGGAAAGAAACAACCTGCCTGGCCGAAGCGCTCAAGGGCGAGTTCGCGGCGGATAAAATGAACGTTGCCACGCTGGGTAATGTGGTCGGCCAGCTG
The DNA here is from genome assembly GCF_977070485.1 of Lelliottia jeotgali. Taxonomy (NCBI): domain Bacteria; kingdom Pseudomonadati; phylum Pseudomonadota; class Gammaproteobacteria; order Enterobacterales; family Enterobacteriaceae; genus Lelliottia; species Lelliottia jeotgali. Next base: position 51,175 of record NZ_CDRVFO010000027.1, on the reverse strand, counting down.
CACATGCACGTGATTGTCCGTCGCCATGGGGATGCCGCCTGGCCGGCGCCGGTCTGGGGCAAGGTGCCCCCTGTCGAATACGGGCCGGGGCAGGTCGATGCCATTCGCCAGCGCCTGCGCGCCCTGCTCAATGATGCATATGAGGAGGCCTGACATGTCGCCGGAATCGCGCATTGTCGAACTGGAAACCCGTCAGGCGTTTCAGGACGATACCATTCAAGAGTTGAACGACGTGGTGGTCGAGCAGGGGCGGGTGATTCAGCGCCTGCAGTTGCAGGTGGCCGAGTTGATCAAGCGTTACGAGGAAATGGTCGGCCAGTATGGCAGTGAGGGTGAGGAAGCGCCGCCACCTCATTACTGATTGGTGCCAGCCCTGGGCTTGCCCCAGGGCTGCAAAGGGTCAGCGGCGGGTTACCGCGACCACATCTTCGGCCTGCAGGCCCTTGTCGCGGTGCATTACCGAAAACTCCACGCGCTGGCCTTCGACCAGGATGCGATGGCCTTCGCCGCGAATGGCGCGAAAGTGGACGAAGATATCGTCACCCGAATCGCGGGAAATGAATCCAAAGCCTTTAGAGGTGTTGAACCACTTCACGGTGCCGGTATCGCGCATGCCGGTCTCCAGCGGCGCGCCCTGGCTTGGCCGGTTTTTTCTGGGGCTGCGGGCCAAGCCTGCGGCCAGGTGCAGAATGACGGCGAGGCCTGCGCAGACCAATGCCGCCAGGTTGCCCATTTCGGGGCGGGCCAGCAAGGTCAGGGTTTGCAGGACCACGGCCACCACCAGCAAGGCGCAGGCCAGGTGCTGCAATTGCTGGCGGGCGCCGCGGTAATACAGCGGCACGACAGGTGCCAGCAGCAGGTTGAGCAGGCCGAGCAGGGCCAGGTAGACCGCCTCCGGTTGCTGCAGGAAGGGTGTTGCGTCGTATTTCAGGCTGGGTATGAGCGATAGCAGCAAAGCTGCAGCGCCCGTCAACAGATGGACGATCTTGAACATGGGTTGGCTCGCAATTGATAAGGCCGATCACAGGAAGAGCTGGCGACACGGTGCGCATGAGGTGTAGAGCGCGAACACATGTTGGGCCAGCCTATGCACCCGGCAATGACAGCATGCACGGGTGGCACGGTGCCTATTTAACAGCAAACGCGGGGCCTTCTCAAACCGCAGGTGGCTGTCGGCGATGAGTTGCCCTGCGTCATGGGCGCGTGGCGCCAAGTATTGATACAGTGTGTGGGGCCCGCTTGATCATCATCAAGCCATATGAAAAGGGGAACTTCATGGCAATCGATATCGGTATCAGTGAAGAAGATCGCAAGTCCATCGTCGAAGGGCTGTCCCGCCTGTTGTCGGATACCTATGTGCTGTATCTGAAAACCCACAACTTTCACTGGAACGTCACCGGTCCTTCGTTCCGTACCCTGCACCTGATGTTCGAAGAGCAATACAACGAACTGGCGCTGGCAGTCGATTCCATCGCCGAGCGGATTCGCGCCCTGGGCTTCCCCGCGCCGGGTTCCTATGCTTTTTATGCGCGGCATTCTTCCATCAAGGAAGAGGAAGGGGTGCCCGCAGCGGACGAGATGATCCATCAGCTTGTCCAGGGTCAGGAGGCGGTCGTGCGTACCGCCCGCAGTATTTTTCCGGTAGTGGACAAGGTCAGTGACGAACCGACTGCAGACCTGTTGACCCAGCGTATGCAGGTGCACGAAAAAACTGCCTGGATGCTGCGGGTGCTGCTTGACGGTAAATGATCGGTCGCTTGTATAAATAGCCGCCTGCCAAGCCCGGTCGAGTGACGCTCACCGGGCTTTTTCGTTTGTGCTGGAAGGCTTTGCCGCTGCTTTGCGTCCGGCTGTACGCGCTTCATTGAGCCTCTGGATCCTGCGCCCTGGCCAGTCTTGCGGTGCAGGGAAAAATACCTGTGGCGAGGATGTGGGCGCATGATGCAAGCGAGCAAGCGTGTAGTAGGCAAAGGGCGCTGCCTGGGCAAGCAGTGCATTGATCCGTTCAAGGCGGATTTCGACATGATGCAGGTTCAGCCGGTATCACGCTCGGTCCGGCTCAACGGTTTTTCCACCTGTTTGCGCCTGGAGGCAGTCTATTGGCGCATCCTCGAGCGCATCGCCGAGGCCAATGAGTGCTCCGTCAGTGCGGTGCTTTCCTACGTGGATCGTGAGGTGCACCTGCGCCAAGGTGGAGTGCGCAACTTCAGCGGCCTGGTCCGGGTGATCTGCGTTGCGTGGTTGCAGGACCCGCCCAGTGTGCGCTGATCGCCAGGCGGGCTGCGCAGTGCCTGTTAACCATATATAATCCCGCTTTTTGCTGCCTTGGGCAGCCAGCGTAATGGTTGACGAGAGACACCCATGCCCCTTTATGACTATCAATGTGCATCCTGCGATCACCGGATGGAAGCGTTGCAGAAGATCAGCGCAGCGCCGCTGACCGACTGTCCGGCCTGCCAGGCGCCGGCATTGAAGAAGCTGTTGTCGGTCCCTGGCTTTCGCCTGAGCGGTAGCGGCTGGTACGAAACCGACTTCAAGACCGGGGCGAAAAAGAATCTGGCAGGCGGCGACAAGGCCGACTGAGTTGAATTGCAGTAGCCGGGTCTTGCAGTATTAGCCCCCTGGGGCGGCCAAGGCCTCCATCGAATACACGAATCACGAGAAGCGAAACCACCATCATGATGCGCAGCCATTATTGCGGCCAACTGAACGAGAGCCTGGACGGCCAGGAAGTCACCCTTTGCGGCTGGGTCCATCGTCGCCGCGACCACGGCGGGGTGATCTTCCTCGACATCCGTGACCGCGAGGGCATGGCCCAGGTCGTCTTCGATCCCGATCGCGCCGAAACCTTCGCAGCGGCCGACCGCGTGCGCAGCGAATACGTGGTGCAGATCACCGGCAAGGTGCGCAAGCGCCCTGACGGTGCGGTGAACGCCAACATGGCTTCCGGTGCCATCGAAATTCTCGGTTACCAGCTGAACGTGCTCAACGAAGCGGAAACCCCGCCGTTCCCGCTGAACGAGTACTCTGACGTCGGCGAGGAAACCCGCCTGCGCTACCGCTTCATCGACCTGCGTCGCCCGGAAATGGCCGACAAGCTGCGCCTGCGTTCGCGCATCACCAGCAGCATCCGTCGCTTCCTGGACGAGAACGGCTTCCTCGACGTCGAAACGCCGATCCTCACCCGTGCCACGCCAGAAGGCGCGCGCGACTACCTGGTGCCCAGCCGTACCCACGCCGGTAGCTTCTTCGCGCTGCCGCAGTCGCCTCAGCTGTTCAAGCAGCTGCTGATGGTCGCCGGCTTTGACCGTTACTACCAGATCGCCAAATGCTTCCGTGACGAAGACCTGCGCGCTGACCGTCAGCCGGAGTTCACCCAGATCGACATCGAGACCAGCTTCCTCGATGAGTCCGAGATCATGGGCCTGACCGAAAGCATGATCCGCAAGCTGTTCAAGGAAGTCCTGGACCTGGAGTTCGGCGAATTCCCGCACATGACCTTCGAAGAAGCCATGCGCCGCTACGGTTCCGACAAGCCAGACCTGCGTAACCCGCTGGAACTGGTAGACGTTGCCGACCAGCTCAAAGATGTCGACTTCAAGGTCTTCGCAGGCCCCGCCAACGATCCGAAGTGCCGCGTCACCGCGCTGCGCCTGCCAGGTGGCGCCAGCATGCCGCGCAGCAAGATCGACGAGTACACCAAGTTCGTCGGCATCTACGGCGCCCGCGGCCTGGCTTACATCAAGGTCAACGAGCGCGCCAAGGGCGTTGAAGGCCTGCAGTCGCCGATCGTCAAGAACATCCCTGAAGCCAACCTCAACGTGATCCTCGATCGCGTAGGTGCGGTAGACGGCGACATCGTGTTCTTCGGTGCTGACAAGTTCAAAGTCGTCAGCGAGGCCCTGGGCGCGCTGCGTATCCGTCTGGGCCACGACTTCGAGCTGCTGACCTGCGAGTGGGCGCCGATGTGGGTCGTTGACTTCCCGATGTTCGAAGAGAACGAAGACGGCAGCTTCACTGCGTTGCACCACCCGTTCACCGCGCCCAAGTGCACCCCCGAAGAGCTCGAGGCCAACCCGGCCACCGCGCTGTCGCGTGCCTACGACATGGTGCTGAACGGCACCGAACTGGGTGGCGGTTCGATCCGTATCCACCGCAAAGAGATGCAACAGGCGGTGTTCCGCCTGCTGGGTATCGAAGCGGCAGAACAGGAAGAGAAGTTCGGCTTCCTGCTCGACGCCCTGAAGTTCGGCGCACCGCCTCACGGTGGCCTGGCCTTCGGTCTGGACCGCTTGGTCATGCTGATGACCGGTGCCCAGTCGATCCGTGAAGTGATTGCCTTCCCGAAAACCCAGAGCGCCGCGTGCGTCATGACTCAGGCTCCGGGCTTGGTTGATGCCAAGGCCCTGCGCGAGTTGCATATCCGCCTGCGCGAACAGACCAAGGTCGAGTAAGCGGGCCCCGGGCGCATCCAGATGGATGCGCCTTTGCGTTTCGGCGCAGGAATTTGTCGTTGCGCCCCTCTCGGGGCGCAATTGTTTGTGTTTCAAGAGTTTGGAGTCGTTATGGCTGGTCATTCCAAGTGGGCGAACATCAAGCACCGCAAAGAGCGCCAGGATGCCAAGAGAGGCAAGATCTTCACCAAGTGGATCCGTGAGCTGACCGTCGCTGCCAAGCAGGGTGGTGGCGATCCGGCCTCCAATCCGCGCTTGCGCCTGGCGCTGGACAAGGCCCTGGGTGCCAACATGAGCCGCGATATCATCGATCGCGCCGTGGCCCGTGGTGCCGGCACCAACGAAAGCGATAACGTTGAAGAGCTGAGCTACGAGGGCTACGGCCCGGGCGGGGTGGCGATCATGGTCGAGGCCATGACCGACAACCGCAACCGTACCGCGGCCGCCGTGCGGCATGCCTTCACCAAGTGTGGCGGCAACCTCGGTACCGATGGCTCGGTGGCCTACCTGTTCGAGCGCAAGGGGCAGATCAGCTTCGCCCCGGGTGTGGACGAAGATGCCCTGATGGAAGCCGCCATGGAAGCCGACGCCGACGATGTCGTGGCCAACGAAGACGGTTCGTTCGAGGTGTTCACCTCGTTCAACAGCTTCTATGCCGTGCGTAATGCCCTGGAGGAGGCCGGCTTCAAGGCCGCAGATGCGGAAATCGTCATGCAGCCGACCACCAGTGCCGAGCTGGATCAGGAGGGGGCGGAGAAAGTGCTCAAGCTGATCGACATGCTCGAAGACCTGGATGACGTGCAGAACGTCTACTCCAATGCACAGATTTCCGACGAGATCATGGAAAAACTCGGCTAAGGTGTCGCCAGCAAGGTTGTAATTGGGGCCGCTGGGCGGCCCATCGCCGGCAAGCCAGCTCCCAGAACTACAGCGCAGCTCTCAACGGTGCGCTGTAGCTGTGGGAGCTGGCTTGCCGGCGATGGGCTGCGCAGCGGCCCCAATAGCCTTGAATTGAGCTCAGGCTTTCAAGCATCCCCCTACACGACAGGCGTTATGACTCTGATTCTTGGTATCGACCCCGGCTCGCGCATCACCGGTTATGGCGTTGTGCGCCAGACTGCCCGTGGTTGCGAGTACGTGGCGTCGGGTTGTATCCGTACCGGCAGCGGCGAGCTGCACGAGCGCTTGCAAATCGTTTTTCGCGGTGTCAGTGAAATCATTGCCCAGCATGGTCCTGTGACCATGGGCATCGAGCGCGTGTTCATGGCGCGTAACCCCGATTCGGCGCTCAAGCTCGGCCAAGCGCGCGGCGCGGCCATCGTCGCCGCCGCCGAGGCCGGCCTGGAAATCGCCGAATACAGTGCGACTCAGGTCAAGCAGGCCGTGGCCGGCACCGGTGGGGCTAACAAGGAGCAGGTGATGCTGATGGTCATGCACCTGCTCAAGCTGACTCAGAAACCACAGATCGACGCCTCTGATGCCTTGGCGATTGCCCTGTGCCATGCCCATACCCGTTCCAGCCTGGTGCCGCACGGCCTGGCCACGGCGCGGCGGCGCGGTGGTCGCTTGCGTCTGTAGCTGCTTCATGAGCTGATACATATTTTGTCCGGGTGGTACGTTCACCCGACGTATTTGCTGATAGGGTTGAGCGGTCTTTGATCGGCTCCCCGAGAGGAAGGATCGAAACGTGATTGGACGTTTGCGCGGTACCCTGGCGGAAAAACAACCGCCGCACCTGATTATCGACGTCAATGGCGTGGGCTATGAGCTTGAAGTGCCCATGACCACCCTGTACCGCCTGCCGAAAGTTGGCGAAACGGTCACCGTGCATACCCATCTGGTGGTGCGCGAAGATGCCCACCTGCTGTATGGCTTCCATGAGAAGCGAGAGCGCGAACTTTTCCGCGAGCTCATCCGCCTCAATGGCGTGGGCCCGAAGCTGGCGCTGGCCTTGATGTCGGGCCTTGAGGCCGACGAACTGGTGCGTTGCGTACAGGCGCAGGACACATCGGCGCTGGTGCGTGTGCCTGGCGTCGGCAAGAAGACCGCTGAACGCCTGCTGGTCGAGCTCAAGGACCGCTTCAAGGCCTGGGAAACCTCGCCGGCCATGTTCACGCTTGTATCGGATGGTCCGGTACCGGTCAGCGGCGCCTCCACAGCCGAGGCCGATGCCGTCAGTGCCCTGGTTTCCCTGGGCTACAAGCCGCAGGAAGCCAGCAAGGCAGTGTCCGCGATCAAGGACAAGGCCGGCCTGAGCAGTGAGGAGCTGATCCGTCGCAGCCTCAAAGGGATGATTACCAAGTGATCGAAGCCGACCGCCTGATTGCCGCCAGTGGCCGCGACCGCGAAGAAGTCCAGGACCGTGCCATCCGCCCGCTGCGCCTGGACGAATACATCGGCCAGCCGGTGGTGCGCGAGCAGATGGCGCTGTTCATCCAGGCTGCCCGCGGTCGCAACGAATCGCTCGACCATACGCTGATCTTCGGCCCGCCAGGGTTGGGTAAAACCACCCTGGCCAATATCATCGCCCAGGAAATGGGCGTATCGGTCAAAAGTACCTCGGGGCCGATTCTCGAGCGCCCGGGCGACCTGGCAGCCATGCTGACCAACCTCGAACCGCATGACGTCCTGTTCATCGACGAGATTCACCGGTTATCACCGGTTGTCGAGGAGGTGCTGTACCCGGCCATGGAGGACTTCCAGCTCGATATCATGATCGGCGAAGGCCCGGCTGCCCGCTCGATCAAACTCGACTTGCCGCCCTTCACCTTGGTGGGGGCCACAACCCGCGCCGGTATGCTCACAAACCCGCTGCGCGACCGCTTCGGTATCGTCCAGCGACTTGAGTTCTACAGCGACAAGGACCTGGCGACCATCGTCAGCCGGTCGGCCAATATTCTGGGGCTGGTCATCGAGGACCAGGGGGCTTACGAAATCGCCCGCCGTGCCCGCGGCACGCCGCGTATTGCCAACCGCTTGCTGCGCCGCGTGCGTGACTACGCCGAGGTGCGCGGCAAAGGGCAGATCACCAAGGCAGTAGCCGATTTGGCGCTCAACCTGCTGGACGTAGATGAGCGTGGTTTCGACCATTCCGACCGCCGTCTGCTGCTGACCATGATCGAGAAGTTCGATGGTGGCCCGGTGGGCGTGGATAACCTGGCGGCAGCGATCAGCGAGGAGCGTCATACCATCGAGGATGTGCTCGAACCCTACCTGATTCAGCAGGGCTATATCATGCGTACGCCCCGTGGTCGTGTGGTCACTCGGCACGCCTACCTGCACTTTGGCCTGAATGTTCCCGGGCGCCTGGGTGAGGGGGCAGATTTTTCCGAAGCAGGCGATGAATGACAGATCGAAACCCGCTTTTCGTGGTCCTACCGCTGGCATGCCTCAGGTGCGCTGGCAATACGACATTAATGAAGAAAAAACAGTTGCCGCAGCGGATTGGCAAGCTGAGGAGTAAGCACTAGAGTATGCGCGCGCAAAATGGCCTGGAACCTTTCGCACACCGTTGTCGCGTCTATTACGAAGATACCGATGCCGGTGGCGTGGTGTATTACGTCAACTACCTGAAATTCATGGAGCGCGCGCGGACCGAGCGCCTGCGGCACCTGGGGTTTTCCCAGCAGCAACTGGCCGGGGAGAACCTGTTGTTCGTGGTCCACTCAAGCGAAGCGCGTTATCACGCGCCGGCGCGCCTGGACGACGAACTTCGGGTGACCGCGCAAGTACTTGAACTCAATCGCGCCAGCCTGCGTTTCGTGCAGCAGGTCTGGCGGGAAAAGGATGAAACGCTGCTCTGCGAAGGGCAGTTCCTGGTGGCGGCCGTGCGCGCCGACACTTTCAAACCCCGAGCCATACCCCCCAAGCTGCGCGACGCCTTTGTGGCGGACGGCTCGGGTACTCAATCGAATGCAGGAGAATAAGCGTGGAAGCTAACGTCGTCGACCATACCTCCATGTGGAGTCTGGTCAGCAATGCCAGCGTGGTGGTACAGCTGGTAATGCTGACCCTGGTGGCCGCCTCGGTCACCTCATGGATCATGATCTTCCAGCGCAGCACCATGCTGCGCGCCGGTCGTCGTGCGCTGGACGCCTTCGAGGAACGCTTCTGGTCGGGTATCGACCTGTCCAAGCTGTACCGTCAGGCAGGCAGCAACCCGGACCCGGATTCGGGCGTGGAGCAGGTCTTCCGGGCCGGCTTCAAGGAGTTCTCGCGTCTGCGCCAGCAGCCGGGTGTGGACCCCGACGCGGTCATGGAAGGCGTAGGCCGGGCCATGCGCGTAGCCATCTCGCGTGAGGAAGAAAAACTCGAGCAGAGCCTGCCGTTCCTCGCCACCGTTGGTTCGACCAGCCCGTACATCGGCCTGTTCGGTACCGTGTGGGGCATCATGAACTCCTTCCGCGGCTTGGCCAGTGCCCAGCAGGCGACCCTGGCCACCGTGGCTCCGGGTATCGCCGAAGCGCTGATCGCCACCGCAATCGGCCTGTTCGCGGCAATCCCGGCGGTTATCGCCTACAACCGTTTCGCCGCACGCAGCGAAGTGCTGATCGGTCGTTACTACACCTTCGCCGACGAGTTCCAGGCGATCCTGCACCGCAAAGTGCACACCAGCGAAGAGTAATCAGGTACAAACCCATGGCCCGAGTTCGCCACAAACGCAAGCCGGTCGCCGAGATGAACGTGGTGCCCTACATCGACGTGATGCTGGTGCTGCTGGTCATCTTCATGGTGACGGCTCCCATGCTCAATCAGGGCGTGAAGGTCGACCTGCCCAAGGTTTCCAGCGAAGCCTTGCCGCAGGACAACAATGTCCAGATCCTCACCATCTCCATCAAGGCTGACAAGACCTATTACTGGAACCTGGGCAGCGAAGTCGACACCGACAAGCAGATGGACAAGGCCATGACCTTGCCTGAAATGACCGGTGCAGTGACCAAGATCATTGCCGCCGGTCGCGACCAGGGCAAGCAGACCCAGGTCTTCATTCGTGGCGACAAGGCTGTCGACTACGGCGCGGTCATGGGTGCCATGGGCGGGTTGCAGAAGGCCGGTGTCGGTAACGTTGGCCTGATTACCGAGGCGCCCTGATGCAACAGCGAGAGCCATCCGCCTCGGAAAGCTACTTCTGGCCCAGCGTCTGGGCCATCGGCCTGCATGTGCTTGTGTTCGCATTGCTGTTCGTCAGTTTTGCCATGACGCCAGAATTGCCGCCTTCCAAGCCGATCGTTCAGGCTACGCTGTATCAGCTCAAGTCCAAGAGTCAGGCGACCACCCAGACCAATCAAAAGATTGCCGGGGAAGCGAAAAAAACCGCGTCGCGTCAGACCGAAGTCGAGCAGCTGGAACAGAAGAAGGTCGAGCAGGAGGCCGTAAAGGCTGCGGAACAAAAGAAAGCCGATGCCGCTCAAAAGGCCGAGGAGGCTCGCGAAGCCGCCGAGGCGAAGAAGGCAGAAGACGCTGCCAAGGCCGCCGAGGCCAAGAAAGCCGCTGAAGCCAAGAAGGCCGACGAGGCGAAGAAAGCCGCTGAAAAGCAGCAGGCCGACATCGCCAAGAAAAAGGCTGAGGAAGAGGCCAAGAAGCAGGCGGCCGAAGAGGCCAAGAAACAAGCCGCCGAGGATGCCAAGAAGAAGGCAGCCGAGGAGGCCAAGAAGAAAGCGGCCGAGGACGCCAAGAAGAAAGCGGCAGCCGAGGACGCGAAGAAGAAGGCAGCTGAAGAGGCCAAGAAAAAGGCCGCTGCAGATGCCCAGAAGAAAAAGGCACAGGAGGCGGCCCGCAAGGCGGCAGAAGACAAGAAAGCCCAGGCCCTGGCCGAGCTGTTGTCCGATACCACCGAGCGGCAGCAGGCGCTGGCCGACGAGCAGGGTGACCAGGTGGCCGGCGACTTCGACGACCTGATCCGCATGCGCGCGGCCGAAGGCTGGGCGCGTCCACCTTCAGCGCGCAAGGGCATGACGGTAGTCCTGCAGATCAACATGCTGCCCGATGGCACCATCACCAGTGTCAGCGTGTCGCGCTCCAGTGGCGACGGTCCGTTCGACAGTTCTGCGGTGGCAGCAGTGAAGAACATCGGTCGTCTGACCGAAATGCAGGGCTTGAAGCCGAACGAGTTCAATCCGTACCGTTCGTTCAAGATGACATTTACACCTGAGGATCTAGCGTTGTGATTAAACTCCTTCGAGGACTGCTGGTCATGCTGTGCTGCGTGGCAGGCATGGCCATGGCAGAGGAAAAGAACATCCTGGTCACCAGCGGCAGCGATCGGGCCACGCCCATCGCGGTAGTGCCGTTCGGTCTGCAGGGTGGCAGTGTGCTACCGGAAGACATGGCCGATATCATCGGCAATGACCTGCGCAACTCCGGTTACTACTCGCCCATCCCACGGCAGAACATGATCAGCCAGCCTACCCAGGCCAGCGAAGTGATCTTCCGTGACTGGAAAGCCTTGGGCGCCCAGTACGTGATGGTCGGCAGCATCGTGCCGTCGGGCGGTCGCCTGCAGGTGCAGTACGCGCTGTTCAACGTCGCCACCGAGCAGCAAGTGCTGACCGGCAGCGTTGCCGGCAGCGTCGACCAACTGCGCGACATGTCGCACTACATCGCCGACCAGTCGTTCGAGAAGCTCACCGGCATCAAGGGTGCGTTTTCCACTCGCATGCTGTACGTGACCGCCGAGCGCTTCTCGACCAACAATACCCGCTACACCCTGCAGCGTTCGGACTACGACGGTGCGCGTGCAGTGACCTTGCTGCAGTCGCGTGAGCCTATCCTGTCGCCACGTTTCGCGCCGGACGGCAAGCGTATCGCCTATGTCTCGTTCGAGCAGAAGCGTCCGCGCATTTTCATCCAGCACATCGACACCGGCCGCCGCGAACAGGTCACCAACTTCGAAGGCCTCAATGGTGCTCCGGCCTGGTCGCCGGATGGTTCGCGCCTGGCGTTCGTGCTGTCCAAGGACGGTAACCCGGACATCTACGTGATGAACGTGGCTTCGCGCCAGATCAGCCGTGTCACTGCCGGCCCGGGTATCAATACCGAGCCGTTCTGGGGCAAGGATGGCAACACTCTGTACTTCACCTCCGACCGTGGCGGCAAGCCGCAGATCTACAAACAGTCGGTCAGTGGTGGTAGCGCCGAGCGTGTGACGTTCGTGGGTAACTACAACGCCAACCCGAAACTTTCGGCGGACGAAAAGACGCTGGTAATGATCCATCGTCAGCAGGGCTTCACCAACTTCAAAGTGGCGGCACAAGACTTGCAGAGAGGAAGTGTAAAGATTCTCTCGGAAACAAGTCTTGATGAGTCTCCCACTGTTGCGCCAAACGGCACCATGCTAATCTACGCCACCCGCCAGCAGGGCCGGGGAGTCTTGATGCTCGTGTCGCTTAATGGCCGCGTGAGGCTCCCACTTCCTACCGCTCAAGGCGAAGTCAGAGAACCGTCCTGGTCCCCTTACCTGAACTGATTGCGGCGTAACACGTTTTGCTTAACACACTGGGGTTTCATTAGGAGTTTCACGATGGAAATGCTGAAGTTTGGTAAATTTGCTGCGCTGGCTCTGGCCATGGCTGTAGCTGTAGGTTGCTCCTCGAAGGGCGGTGACAACGCTGGCGAAGGCGCTGTCGACCCTAACGCTGGCTACGGTGCCAACACTGGCGCTGTTGACGGTTCCCTGAGCGAAGAAGCCGCCCTGCGCGCAATCACCACCTTCTACTTCGAATACGACAGCTCGGACCTGAAGCCAGAAGCCATGCGCGCTCTGGACGTTCACGCCAAGGACCTGAAGTCCAACGGCAACCGTGTTGTTCTGGAAGGCAACACCGACGAGCGCGGTACTCGCGAGTACAACATGGCTCTGGGCGAGCGTCGTGCCAAGGCCGTTCAGCGCTACCTGGTTCTGCAGGGTGTTTCCCCTGCTCAGCTGGAACTGGTCTCCTACGGCGAAGAGCGTCCAGTTGCCACCGGCAACGACGAGCAGTCCTGGGCTCAGAACCGCCGCGTAGAACTGCGTAAGTAAGTTCTTATGCGTATGTGCCGTCGTGCTGTAACCGTCCTCGCACTCAGCCTTCCGCTTTCGGCGTGGGCTGCGGTTCCTGTAGTAGATGACAACGCAGGTGCTTACCCACCTTCGGGTTATGGCACGAGCGGCGCCTATGCCGGGGCAGGGGCTTCGACCCCTGCCTCAGCACAGGGCCAGCTGTTCATGCAGCTGCAACAGATGCAGGACCAGATATCCCGCCAGCAAGGCATCATCGAAGAGCTGCAAAACGATGTCGCCCGCATGAAGCAGGAAAGCCTGGAGCGTTACCAGGATCTGGACCGCCGCATCAACAGTGGTGGCGCGCCTGCCGCGACCCCCGATAATTCCTCCACCGGTGGTGCACCCGATGCCGCCGCCGGTGCAGCAGCAGGCGCCGCTGGCGCTGCTGCACAGCAACCGGCCGCCAACAGCGAGCCGGGTGATCCGGCGAAAGAGAAGCTCTATTACGATGCCGCTTTCGACCTGATCAAGCAGAAGGACTTCGATAAGGCCAGCCAGGCGTTCGGCGCCTTCCTGCGCAAGTACCCGAACAGCCAGTACGCAGGTAACGCCCAGTATTGGCTGGGTGAGGTGAACCTGGCCAAGGGTGACCTGCAAAGTGCCAGCCAGGCCTTTGCCCAGGTTAGCCAGAAGTACCCCAAGCACAGCAAGGTACCGGACTCCCTGTACAAGCTGGCCGACGTCGAGCGTCGCATGGGCCATACCGACAAGGTCAAAGGCATCCTGCAGCAAGTCATCACCCAGTACCCCGGCACTTCCGCCGCACAGCTGGCGCAGCGTGACCTGCAGAAGCTCTAAGTAGCACCGCTCAAAAGAAACCCGCGCCAGTCGCGGGTTTTTTCGTTAGAATCATTGCCCTTTTTCTTAAACACGCTGCTGCGGATAACGCCATGTCGAGTCCGCGACAGTGCCTGACGGAGGCGGACAGCCTGTTTAGCTGTCACGCCCGTGGCGATCATGCAAGACACATTACGTATCACCGAAGTCTTTTACTCTTTGCAGGGTGAAACACGCACGGCTGGGCTGCCCACGGTATTCGTGCGCCTGACCGGTTGCCCCCTGCGCTGTCAATATTGCGACAGTGCCTACGCCTTCAGTGGCGGTACTGTGCGTAGCCTCGATTCGATCATGGAACAGGTGGCCGGCTTCAAACCGCGCTATGTGTGCGTCACTGGCGGCGAACCGCTGGCCCAGCCGAATGCCTTGCCACTGTTGCAGCGTCTGTGCGATGCCGGCTATGAGGTTTCGCTCGAGACCAGTGGTGCCCTGGATATCTCGGCTACCGATATTCGCGTCAGCCGCGTGGTCGACCTAAAGACCCCGGGCTCTGAAGAGTCCCACCGCAACCTCTACGAGAACATTGAGCACCTGACCCGCAATGACCAGGTCAAGTTCGTCATCTGTTCACGCGAGGACTATGACTGGGCGGTTTCCAAGCTGATTCAGTACAACCTTGCCGAGCGAGCCGGCGAGGTGCTGTTTTCGCCAAGCCATCACCAGGTGAAGGCCAGTGATCTGGCCGACTGGATCGTTGCCGACAACCTGCCCGTGCGCTTCCAGCTGCAGCTGCACAAGCTGCTGTGGAACGACGAGCCCGGACGTTGATTAGGAGCAAAAGTACATGACTGAGAAACGCGCAGTAATCCTGCTGTCCGGCGGCCTCGACTCGGCCACTGTCGTCGCCATGGCCAAGGCTGAAGGCTATAGCTGCTACACCATGAGCTTCGACTATGGCCAGCGCCATCGTGCTGAATTGAACGCTGCTGCGCGGGTCGCTCGTGACTTGGGCGTCGTTGAGCACAAGGTCATCGGCTTGAACCTCGATGGCATCGGTGGTTCGGCGCTGACCGACAGCAGCATCGATGTACCGGAAACCCCGGGCGAGGGTATTCCAGTGACCTATGTGCCGGCACGCAATACCGTATTCCTGTCCTTGGCCCTGGGCTGGGCAGAAGTGCTGCAAGCGCGCGATATCTTTATCGGCGTCAATGCCGTGGACTACTCGGGCTACCCTGATTGCCGCCCAGAGTTCGTCGAAGCGTTCGAACGCATGGCCAACCTCGCGACCAAGGCCGGTGTCGAGGGGCAGGGCTTCCGGATCCAGGCGCCACTACAGAACATGAGCAAGGCGCAGATCGTGCAGGCCGGTATGGCCCGTGGTGTGGATTACAGCCTGACAGTCTCCTGCTACCAGGCCGACGATGAGGGCCGCGCCTGTGGCAAGTGCGACAGCTGCCGCCTGCGCGCCGACGGCTTCAAGGCTGCCGGAGTAGAAGACCCAACCCGTTATTTTTGAAAAAAGTTTTGATGGAGTGTTGATTTCCCGTTAGAAATCAGTATTATACGCGCCATCCAACGGGTCGTTAGCTCAGTTGGTAGAGCAGTTGGCTTTTAACCAATTGGTCGTAGGTTCGAATCCTACACGACCCACCATATTCGCAGCGGTTCGTGAGTACTAGAGGGTGGCTTTACAGCCAGTTCTAGTCCTGCAGCCGTCTGGAGCGAACCTTAGTAGCGCTTCAGCGTGATGTATATATGAAAAAGCCCGCGACCTGTACAGGTTCGCGGGCTTTTTCGTTCATACAGGGAAAAACGCCTCCGATGGGGTTGCGAGCGATACGAAGGCGGTGACTGGAACGGGTTGCAATTGTTCGCGGTGACGGCACATTGCTGCAAGCCCCAGGTTCATCCGGGCTGAGAGAGCAACCCCACAATACTGCGCCTTTGTCAGAGCATTGTGGGGTTTGGTATGACAGCCTCTACACCGCCCCGAAACGCACCTCCACCGACAGGCTGCCCAGGTTATCGCTCAGGCCAGCCCCATAGCGCCCAGCCAGGTCGTCATTGATGCACAGCTGCAACTCACCCTGCTGGCCACGCGGCAATTGCACCTGATCACCCACCAGGAACGGCACGCCGTTGCTGCCGATGCGCCCGATCAACGCCCCTTCGTTCTGCCCCGGCAGGGTGTAGCCCGGCTTGGCGATCAACGCTGGGTTGCCCTGTGCGCCAACCATGCCGGTGGCCGGGTTGGCCGTCCACTGCCCGCCTGTACACACCGCCAACTGCCAGCTCTGCCCATTGACCTGCATGCCCGTGCCCTGCCATGCCTGGTTGGCCTGCACCTGCACCGTGCGCTTGAGCAGGTCGCTGGCCACCACGTCGGCGGCCTGGAAGGTCAGCGCGGTAATGGTCAAGGTCGGGTTGGCGGTGCCGGTGGTGGGGAACACGCCGTCGCCGACCAGGAACAGGTTGGGGTGGTCCCAACTGCGCTGGTCCTTGTCCACCACCGACTTGGTGCGGTCCGAGCCCATGCGGTAGGTGCCCATCAGGTGGCCAGCGCCGAAGAACGCGTAGTTATGGCCGTCGTACTCGAACACCGTTTGCGAGCCGGGCTCGAGTTTAGGGTTCAGGTTGGTCAGCTCGGTGGCGCCCATCAGCTCGGTGATGATATGCGTGGCGGCCAGGCGCGCTTGCTTGAAGCCCTCCTTGGTGTAGTCGGACAGTTCGTAGGTGATCTGCGGCCGGGGCAGGCCCAGACCATCGGTGAACTCCGTGCTCCTTTCCACCCGGCACAGCGCATGGTCAGGGTCTTTCTCCACCTGCTCGATCAAGAAGCCCAGACGGAACTGGCGGGTCAGCACGCTGTTGAGCTGCTGCACCAGCGCCTGGCCGGACAACGCCAGCTTGTTGGGGTTAGCGCCGCCGTTGTTGGTGCCGTCGATGAAATCGCAGACAGAGGCGTAGGGGTCGTTTACCGACCAGTTCCAACCCTCGTTGCCGATCTCGATACGCCAGGCGGCGCGCTGGCTGCGGAACGGGCCATCGCGCATGTCCTCGATCCCCGAGGTGGACAACGGCCCGCGGAACGGGAACAGCGGCTTGCCTTCGGGCATCAGGCCCCAGGCCAGGTACACCGGGTGGTCAGCCAGCGCCTGGCCCACCTGGCCGCTGCTGTTGGCGACCCCTTTAGGGCTGTTGGGGCCGATGGAGTTGAGTAACAGCTTTGGCGTTTCGATAGCATGGGCGGCGATCACGTAGCGCTTGCCCTGGGCCGTGCCGTTCTGGCGCGTGCCATTGTTCTGGTACTGGATGAAATCGATACCCGTGACCCCATGGGCATCGACCTGCACCTGGCTCGCCACGGTCTGGTAGAGGATGCGCACGTTGCCGGTATCCAGTGCCTTGGCCATTGTGACGGTGGCGTCGTACTTGGCCTGGATCGGGCAGATCGGCGTGCAGCTGGTGTTTCCAGCGCACACCCGTCGGCCGTTGTCGCTCTGCGAGTTGCGCCCTGCCGGGGTCTGCCGGACGTTGAGGGTGACACCTGGGTACGGCTTGCCGTCGGGCGCCTTCTCCGGACTCTGGTACACCGTGCCCGTCACGTTTTTGCTCAAGCCCTGGTCTACCAGCGAAGGCGGGATGCCGTGCATGCTGTATTCATACCCCTGCGGGAAGGTCACGCCCAGGTAGGTCTGCGAGGCGACATCGGCGGACACGCCCATCTCCTCCTCGGCGCGGCAGTAGGCGGTCTGCAGGTCTTCGTAGCTGATCGGCCAGTCGACCCCGACGTTGTACGCAGTGCGCATGCGAAAGTCGTTGGGCAACAGGCGCAGGGCCGTGCCCATCCAGTGCCACATGGTGCCGCCGCCTACCCGTTCGTAGGTGCTGGCGAACAGCTGCGGCCCCTTCTGTACCAGGTAGCTTTTCTGCACTTTGTTCGGGTCGGTGCTGCCGGCGGTGATCAAATCCTGGATAGTCGCGCGCGGAGCGAACTGGGTGGCCGGGGTCTGCTCGGTCTGCTCCGGCGGGTATGGCGACTCGGGCGACTTGAGCACGGCGGTGTAGAAACGCTCCAGATACTCGCTGCGGTTCGGCGGAATTGCCGGGCCCGACTCGAGCACCAGCACTTTCAAGCCGGCCAGGCCCAACTGATAGGCCATGACGCTGCCGGCCATGCCTGCGCCCACCACGATCACATCGGCAGTTTCGATATTCTGGGTTTGTACGTTGCTCATGGCTGCTGCCCTTCCTTGGCGTCGACACCGGTGAATTGCTTGAGGGTCGGTGGCTGCTCGGCCCAGTAGCCGAAGTGGTACTGGCTGTAGCCCATGGGGTGAGACTGGGCGATCTTCCACGCCCAGCTTTGCTTGTAGGCTTGGTCAGACACCACGCTGGTGTCACCCTTGTGCTTGCTGCCTTGGTCATACGGCTGGTACCAACTGCCGAGCAGCCACAGCTTCATGATCGAGCGGGCGCCTTGGGCGATCTGCGGGTCCGAATTGCCAAGTACGGCGCTGGCGATTTGCGCTGGGGTTTGGCTCTTGATACTGACGTACAGCTCCAGCAGGTTGCTGAACGCTGCGGTGCCCATACCTTGCTGGGCGGTGGCGAAGAACACCGGCGGCAGGTTGATCGGGTCTACCGAAGGCGCCAGCAGCTCTGCTGACAGGCCAGTGAGGGCGGCGGACAGGTCGATGAAGTTCTGCAGGTTCGGGTCGCTCATGGCATCACTCCTTGGCGCCAGTGGATTGGGCACGTTCAAGCAGGAAGGTGAAATCGGCGAAGCTGGTGCGCGGTGACTGGGTCACGCGGGTGGTCGCGTTGTTGTGGCACTCCATGCAACTGGACGAAGCCTGCGGCGTAGTGCCCTGGTTGTAGGTTTCAGCGTGGCGTTGGCCAGGAAGTTCGGCGCAGGCGTGCCCAGCGGATTGGTTGGCGACGGTACTTTGCAGTCATCGGCGGGGTCGGTCGGCCACTGGGTGCTGATCAACTGGTAGTTGGCCCACACAGTGCCCTTGAGCGCGCTTTGCCACTGCGCGTTGAGCTGGTGTGTCGCGGTGGTGAGCGGGATTTCCCGCACGATCTGCGAAGGCGTGGCTTTCTTCGATGGGTCCCACGGCTGCGCTGGCGGCTCGTTCACCGGGCGGTCGCTGGCTTGGGCGTCGTAGAACAGGTAGGGGCCCTTGCGCTCGTTCATCGGTGTGGTCTTTTCCGGCACGTTGCGCACGTGCTCGAAGCTCGACCATACCCACTGCGGCGCGGCCTGGGTCTTGTGCACGATGTGCAGGCCGACCAGCCCGACCTTCTGCGCGCTGCACGACTCGGGGATCACCGCGCCCTTGTTCGGGTCGGCGTTGCCGGGGGTGTAGACCAAGGCGTCGACGGCGTGGAAGTCCTGCGGGTTGTCGTTGCCGCCGAGTACCTTCCAGGCCGACTTGACCATGATCGCGCCGACCTGCTCGGCCTTCTGCGACCCGCAGGCGAATGCGATGCGGTTCTCGGCCTTGCTCAGGAATGCTTGCTGGCCCTCCTTGCTGTACAGGCCATTGTTGACGATGTCATCGAACATCGGCTGGTTGACCATGATCGCGTTGCGCGTGTAGGTGCCGTTCTGGTCCACCAGTGGGCCGGTCTTGAACGGCTGAATGAATTCGTCGAGCACACCGGCGACCTTGCCCATCTGTTGCAGGACGGGCAGGTCACCCTTGCCTTGGCAGGCGGCGGGTAGCGGCGCCTTCTGGTTCCAGGCGACCGGCTTCTGGCCTTGGGGCAGGAAAATCTCGTAGCTCTCCTTCCACGACTCCCAAACCGTCTGCCCCGGCGCGCCCATCTTCGCCGAGGTGTTGGCGCTGCCGTCGGCGTTGGCGGGCCAGTTCAGGGCAACGAATGTCTGCCACGACAGCACGTCGAAATCGTGTTGCAGGTTATCCAGGGTGAAGGGTGGGGTAGCGGTGACGTCGAAGGGAATCGCAGGTGAAAGCACTGGCGGGCTGGCCGCATCGGCCATGGCAAGCGCGCTGGTGAAGCTTGCTCCCAGGCACGCCAACCGTTTCAGGGTTATTTTCATTATCGTCTCCTCAGCAGATAAAGCGTCGGGACGACGAGGCGTACGGGCCCTTCATGGACCTAATGTTCAGCGTTATCCCTGACGCTAGGCTGGAGGCTAGCCGTTGCGTTGGAACCCTCAGAAATATCCGACTAATGGTAGGGATAATGCCGAGGAAGGCACTGCCCTGACCTTGCAGATCAGCTCAAGGCGGTTGTTCTGCAAACGCTGGGCGGCCGACTGTTCAGCTCATACCCACTGGTATCCAGTTGCTCTTGCCCCTCCTTATTCAGCCCACTCAGGGTCTGCGGTAAATACTACCGTCAACCAGCGATCCGGTCCCTCACCGCCAATCGCATCGCCTACTTCACAGCGCAGCGCATCCCACTCTTCAATGCTTTTGGCTGGAAGGTGCTTGGGCACGATGAAATACAGCTCGATTTCCCGAGAGCGGCCGACCTTGGCCACGTAAGCCCGATAGGATTCCAGTCCGTGGCGTGCCACGAACGCACCGGCCACCTCATCTACGTGCAGCATCAGGTCGCCAGGTGTCACCAGAAAGATATCCGCCATGGCCTGGCGCACAACCGACAGCGGCAAGGGAATGATGACCAGGCACACCAGCGCCAGTACCGCCGGGTCGATGTACGGCGATACCCACTCCCACTGCGTGCCCTGCACGGCAAAGCCAAAGCAGAAGGCGATGAGCAACGCTGCGGTGATGCTGGCCGACATCACCCAACCCTTGACGTCCATGCGCACGAAATCCGAGTTCAGCTCGCGGTTGGCCCGCGCTTCGACTGCGGCTATGGTCGCGCAGGCGATCACGGTCAGCGCCGCATAAACCATGGCGATGCCGAACTCCAGGTGGCGTCCGCCTTCGAGCAGGCTGCTGACGGCGTTGATCAGGGCGTAGAGCGCCACACCGCTGAGCAGGATGCCATTTAGCGCCAGTACCATCGGCTCCAGGTGCCAGAAGCCCATAGTGAAGCGTTCGCGTAGCTTGCGTGACACGTGCCGGCTGGTGGCGTGCG
The DNA here is from genome assembly GCF_977070485.1 of Lelliottia jeotgali. Lineage (NCBI taxonomy): Bacteria > Pseudomonadati > Pseudomonadota > Gammaproteobacteria > Enterobacterales > Enterobacteriaceae > Lelliottia > Lelliottia jeotgali. The sequence continues at coordinate 30,817 of NZ_CDRVFO010000027.1, read as the reverse complement.
AAGTGATCAGCTTGACCACTACCAGCGACAGGCCGCTCATGCCGGCGTCGGCCAGCGAGTACACACCGTCGAAAATGATCGAGAACGAGCCGGACGCCAGGCCGAAGGCAATGCCTATGGTGGCGATGAACAGGGTGACGGCTATCGAGGTGCGTAGTAGGCCCTGTTCGCTGTTGATATCGAAGAAGTGGGATTTTTTGGGTGTTTCCATGGGTAAAACTCGTTCAAAAGGTGGGGTGCCTGTACGGGCCCAATCGCCGGCAAGCCGGTGATGGGGCCCGTACAGACTAAACGCGAAACTGCTCCATCAAAGCCTGCTGCTGATTGGCCAGGCGGTTCAGCGCTTGGCTGATGCGCGCTGACTCATCAGCCTGGCCCGATAGCGATTCAGTCACATCGCGGATCCCGGCCACGTTTCGGTTAACTTCCTCGGCCACAGCGCTCTGTTCTTCAGCGGCCGAAGCGATCTGCAGGTTCATGTCGCTGATCACCGCCACCGCTTCACCGATCCGCTGCAGCGTCGGCAGTGCCTGTTCCATCCGGGAGGCGCTGGCCTGCGCCTGTTTCTGCCCATCATGCATGGCGCCGACCACATCCTGGGTGCCTTGCTGCAGGCCCTCGATGACCTGGCGGATTTCTTCCACCGACACCTGGGTGCGCTGCGCCAGGCTGCGTACCTCGTCAGCCACCACGGCAAAACCCCGCCCGGCCTCGCCAGCGCGGGCCGCTTCGATGGCGGCGTTGAGGGCCAATAGGTTGGTCTGCTCGGCAATGGCGCGGATCACCTCCAGTACCGAGCCGATCTGCTCGCTGCGCTGCTCCAGTGCGCGCGCCTCGACCATGGCGGCATCCATCCCGGCTGCCAGGGTGTCAATCGCCTGGCGGGTGCTGGCGATCAGTTGCAGGCCTTCGCGGCTCGCTTGGTCGGCGCCGCGCGCGGCCTGGGCTGCTTGTGCCGCGTTGTGGGCGACATCCTGGGCAGTTGCGCTCATCTCGTTGGCGGCGGTGGCCACTTGCTCGATCTCGCGCTGTTGCTGCTGCATGCCGCTGCTGGTCTGGCTGGCGATGGCTGCGGACTGATCGGCGGTGCCGCGGGCTTCGAGCAGCGAGCCTTTGACCTGGGCAATCACCGGTTGCAGCTTGTCGAGGAAGCGGTTGAACCAGCCGCTCAACTGGCCCAGTTCGTCCTGGCGGGCGTAGTCCAGGCGCCGGGTCAGGTCGCCCTCACCGCTTGCGATATCCTCGAGGCGTGCTGCTACGGCCAGGATTGGTCGTGTCACACCGCGTGCGGTCAGCCAAACCAACAGCAGGCCGACGATCGCGGCACCCAGGCCGATCAGCAGGCTGGTCAGATTAGCGCTTTGGTTGTGTTCGCTCAGCCTTTGATTGAGAGCGACGGCGGGTGCTTGAAGCACAGCTTCGGGCAGTTCCAGCAGCACCTGCCAGGGGGCGGCGCCGGGGATCGGGGCGAACGGGCGACCGACGCGCAGCAGGCCCTGCGCCACGTCGTTGTTCAGGAAAGTGCCCAGCTTACTGGCGTCGCGGCTGTGCCCGGCCAGCACGCCGGTATTGCTGACGATGCTCACCTGGCCCTGGCCATCGAACAGCTCCTGGCGGCCTTCCAGACTCAACTGCTGCAGGTTGTCCAGGCCGATGTCCAGGCCAACTACGCCTACCACCTTGCCGGCTTCCAGCAGGGGGAGGGCGATGCTCGTCATCAGTACCTGGCGGCCATTCACCTCGTCGAGGTAGGGCTCGATCACGCAGGCCTTGGCCGTTTCCTGAGGGCAGGTCAGCCAGCGGTTCTGTGCCCCTCCGTTGGCGCCAACCGTGCTGTCGGCCAGCATCGCTTCAGGCATGGCCTCCCGCTCAAGGTTGCCTGGGCTGGGCTGCGACCAGTACAGCGAAAAGCGCCCGCTGTCGTTGCTGCCGAGCGCCTCCTGGGCAACGAACTGGCTGTCCTGGTGGTCCAGGGCGTTGGGCTGGAACACCACATAAAGCCCTATCACGTCCGGGTTGCCAGCCAGGCTGGTGCGAGCCTGGCGAGTCAATTCGGCGCGCAAGTCGCTAGCGCCGTGGGCTTTGAGCACCTGAACCAGGCGGGCAAAGCCGTTGGCGTACTGGTAGGCGTCCATGAAATAGCGCTGAATGCGCAGGGTCTGGGTCTCGCCTTGGGCCTGCAAGCGCAGGCGTGCGCTGTGGTCGAGCATTTCACTGTTGGCCTGGCTGACCAAGGCTGCACTGCGCTTTGCCTGGGTCAGCGAGGTGGCCACCAGTAGCGCGACGATGGCCAGCAGGCACAGGCCGGCGAGCAAGGTGATCTTCCACTGGATAGAAAGGCGACGCAGCGGCATGAGGGCTTTCCTTTTCGAGCAAGGACAACGCCCGCGTTCAGGCGCGGGCGGTGCAGATGGCAAGTGTCATTCGACAACGTAGTTCGGGGGGGCGGCAGTGAAGGCCTTGGTCAGCCAGGCCAGATACACCAGGCCAAGTAGCGCCCATATCCCGCCGAACATCAGCGAGTGTTCGTTAAGGTCTAGCCACAGCGACACGATGATGCAGAAACCGATGGTCGGCAGTACCAGGTACATGAGCTTGTTCGCCAGCCCTTGGCGATTGCCTTCACGCAGATAGCAGTGGTTGATCACCGACAGGTTGACGAAGCTGAACGCCACCAGTGCCCCGAAGTTAATGATCGAGGTGGCGGTAACCAGGTCGAAGAAGATCGCCGACAGCGAAATCAGCCCGACCACTGCGATGTTCAGCACCGGTGTTTTGTAGCGTGGGTGCAGGCGAGCAAAGATGCCGGCAGGGATCACCTTGTCTCGCCCCATCACGTACAACAGGCGCGAGACGCTGGTCTGCGAAGCCAGGCCCGAAGCGATGGTGTTGATCACCGTGCATGCGATGAAGATCGACTGGAACAGCTTGCCACCCACGTACAGGGCAATTTCCGGTAGGGCCGCTTCCTGGTCATGGAAGCGTGCCATGGTCGGGAAGTAGGCCTGGATGAAGTACGACACGGTAATGAACACCAGGCCGCCGATCAGTGCGGTCAGGAAGATCGCCCGCGGGATGGTCTTGGCCGGGTCGCGGGTTTCCTCGGACAGGCACGTCACGGCGTCGAAGCCCAGGAACGAGAAGCACAGGATGGTCGCACCGGCCGCCAGGGCGCTGAACTGGGTCTGGCTGTCGGCGAACGGCAGCAGGCTCCACGCGGTACCCAAGCCTTCACCCTGGTCCAGGCCACGCACGCACAGGTAGATGAACACGGCGATGATCGCCACCTGCACGGCCACGAACAGCAGGTTGAAGTGCGCCACCAGGTTGACGCTGCGCATGTTGATCAGGCTGATCAGGGTGACGAAGCCCGCTACCCAGATCCACTCCGGCACTTCGGGGAACATGGCCGACAGGTAGAGCTTGGCCAACAAGGCATTGACCATCGGCAGCAGCAGGTAGTCGAGCAGCGACGACCAGCCGACCAGAAAGCCCACATGCGGGTTGATGGCGCGCTGTGTGTAGGTGTAGGCCGACCCTGATTGCGGGAAGCGGCGCACCAGGGTGCCGTAGCTCACGGCAGTGAACAGGATGCCGGTCAGCGCCAGGATGTAGGCGCTGGGCACATGCCCTGCGGTAATCCCCGAGACGATGCCGAAAGTGTCGAACACGGTCATCGGCGTCAGGTAAGCCAGGCCGATGATGATCACGTGCCAGAGGCGCAGGGTTTTGCGGAGTTGGCCGTTGCCGGTGGCGCTGTGGTCAGGCTGCATGCTGGCGTGGCTCCTGCAGCTGGGCGTGAACGGCGGGCGGGTTGTATTGCGCATGCGGCAATGGCGAGCGGGTAGGCTCCATGTTGTTCACCTTTATTGTTGGAGCATAGGTAGGCGCAGGCGATGCGCCGGGGTCGAGCTGGCAGTGCCTGGGGCTAGGAAGGTGGCGCGTGCGGGCAGGGGCGGTGAGGCATCATGACGGCGCGTCTGTTCTTCTTCGTGGAGTGGCGCTGGGCAAGGTGATGAAAATAAAAAACGATGGGTAGGTTGGTGTCAAGTTAAACATGACAAGATGTTACTAAATTGAAATATTTATCGATTTATCTGCCGTAATGTTCGGTTTTTGCGCGCTTTTTTGCGGTTATGATCGATTCAGATGTTCGTAAAATTTAACGAATAGGAAGTTTCCCAAGCTAGCGTCAGGTGGGTCTCGATTGCTCATTTCGTCCGCGTGTCGACCCTTGGGCGAGGGGTGGGAGTGATACTATTCTGCTCCCCCGCAGCTCTTGGCTGCGAACACGCCCATATGGACATCAATCGGTTCTATTCATGAAGAAATCAGTAGGCATCCTTTCCGGCCTGGCCATCGCCATTGCCGTCGTAACCACCGCTGGCGCCTGGTACACCGGCAAGCAGTTGCCTGCGCAGCTGGAGCAAGCCGTCAATCAGGGCAATGCCCAGTTGAAGAAGGCCCTTGTCGGGGTTGGCGGCAGCATGACCATCGAAGTGGCCTCGCTGGAGCAGCACTTCTTCACCAGTACCGCACGCTATCGCCTCAAGGTCCGTGACATTCACCTGTCTGACGGTGAGCCGGTCAGTTTCGATGTGGGTGTAACCGATCAGATCGAGCACGGCCGTTCCCTTGGTCGCGGGTCAAGGCCCTCAAGCTGATGCCGGTGCTGGCAGCCAGCAACAGTGCGCTGGACAAGGACGACTTCACCGCGCCCTGGTTCGCCGCCGCCGGCGACAAGGTCCCGGTCAGCTCGCAAACCAGCCTGGGCTTTGACGGCAGTGTCGATGGCAGCATCCTCCTGGCGCCGGTCAAGCTGGCCGAAGACAACGGCACTACCCTCGATTTTTCGGGTATGCAGCTGCAGATCAGTGGCGACAGTGAAGGCAAGGCGTCGAAATTCCATGGCGCTGCCGATCGCTTCGAAATGAAGTTGGTCGGGGATGATCACCCGCCGGCCACGTTCGAGCTCAAGGACCTGAAAATCGGCGGTAACCTGGCCGCTACCCAGCATGACGCGATCTATGTCGGTAACGTCGATGTGCTGCTGGCCGAAGCCAAGGCGACACTGGGGCCCAAGCAGCAGGTACTGCTGCTCAAAGGCCTGGAGCAGCATGTCCTGCAAACCCTCGATGGCCCCGATACCGTCGGTGGTCGCGTGGATTACAAGGTCGCGGACATCAGCTGGGATGGCCGCGCAGTCGGTAGCGGGCAGATGGCGGTCAGTATCAAGTCGCTCAACGCCCCGGCCTTGCAGTCGCTGTCGCAGTGGTACCAGGCCCATCTGCCGGAGTTCGAGCAGGCCGCTGCTGCTGGCCAGCCGATGCCCCAAATTCAGATGGATGAAGCGGAGAAGGCCAAGTTCCAGGGCGACCTGAAGCAACTGTTGGCATCCAAGCCGCAGGTGGCGGTGGAGAACCTTTCGTTCAAGACGGCCAACGGCGAGAGCCGGTTCAACCTGTCGATGGACTTCGCCAGCCCCACCTCCTTCGACCTGCCGCCTGACCAGTTGAGCAAGCAGCTTATCACTCAGGTGAAGAGCAAGCTGTCGCTGTCCAAACCGATGATGGGTGACCTGGCGACCTTGCAGGCGTTGCTCGAAGGGCAGACCGATGCCCAGGCGATTGCCATGCAATCCAGTCAGGCGGGTGAGATGGTCGGGATGATGGCGCTGCAGAGTGGCATGGCCACCGTGCAGGGCAATGACGTGGTGGCTAGCCTGCACTACGTCGATGGCATGGTCGACTTCAATGGCAAGAAGATGACCGTTGAAGAGTTCGCCATGATCCTCGCGGCGCACTTTGCGGCGATGCAGCCGCAGGGCTGATTGATTGAGCCTGCACCGGCCTCATCGCCGGCAAGCCGGCTCCTGCAGGATGACTACAGCCTCATGGCCTGTGCACACCTGTGGGAGCAACTGTCTTGCCGGCGATGAGGCCAGTACTGGCCACACAAAAACCGCTTTAGAAATCCCTTGATTGTCTGTAGCCTTCGGCGTCCGATAATAATCCGCGCCCGCAGAGGGCCGTGGCGGCTTGCCTGCCGTCCGGCGCCCTTAGCCGATCTGTCAGGGCCGGGTGATACACTCGATTTGACGCGCACGCGCGCCTGCAGGTCCAGCGATCATGACCCAGATATCCGAACGCCTGTTGGTTCAGGCCCACCTCGACGCCAAGCAGCCCAACCCGCTGACAGCCGAGCAGGAGGCCGAATACCGTGCGGCCATTGCTGCCGAGCTCAAGGCGCAGAATGCCGTGCTGGTTGCCCATTACTACTGTGACCCGGTTATCCAGGCGCTTGCCGAAGAGACCGGCGGTTGCGTGTCCGACTCGCTGGAAATGGCCCGTTTCGGCAAGAACCATCCTGCCCAGACGGTGATCGTCGCCGGTGTGCGCTTCATGGGCGAGACCGCGAAGATCCTCACCCCGGAAAAACGCGTGCTAATGCCGACCCTGGAGGCTACCTGCTCGCTCGACCTGGGTTGCCCGGTCGAAGAGTTCTCGGCGTTCTGCGATCAGCACCCCGAGCGCACCGTGGTGGTGTATGCCAATACCTCTGCCGCCGTCAAAGCGCGGGCCGACTGGGTCGTGACCTCGAGCTGCGCGCTGGAGATTGTCGAAAGCCTGATGGACAACGGCGAGACCATCATCTGGGGGCCGGACCAGCACTTGGGCCGTTACATCCAGAAGCAGACCGGTGCCGACATGCTGCTGTGGGACGGTGCCTGCATCGTCCACGAAGAGTTCAAGGCGCGCCAGTTGGCGGACATGAAAGCGCTGTATCCGGATGCGGCAATTCTGGTGCACCCGGAGTCGCCGGAGGCAGTGATCGACCTGGCCGATGCGGTGGGTTCCACCAGCCAGCTGATCAAGGCCGCGCAGACACTGCCCAACAAAACCTTCATCGTCGCCACAGACCGCGGCATCTTCTACAAGATGCAGCAGCTGTGCCCGGACAAGGAATTCGTCGAAGCCCCCACCGCCGGTAACGGCGCGGCCTGCCGCAGCTGCGCGCACTGCCCGTGGATGGCCATGAACACCCTGGAGCGGGTGCTGGATTGCTTGCGCAAAGGCAGCAACGAGATTTTCGTTGATCCGGCGCTGGTGCCGAAGGCGATCAAGCCTTTGAACCGCATGCTGGACTTCACCCAGGCTGCTCGGCTCAAGCTGTCGGGTAACGCCTGAGGGCCAATCGCCGGCAAGCCGGCTCCCACAATATCTGCGGCGCTGCAGAACCTGTGAGAGCCGGCTTGCCGGCGATTGGGCTGCAAAGCAGCCCTCTTACCGCCCCATCATCTCCTGCACCATGCGCCGCTGCTCCATGATCTCGCGCTGGCGCTGGTCGATCTGTGACGCCAGCGGGAAGTTGCTACCGGCACGGCGCTTGGCGTAATCCAGCTGCTGGATCGCCTGGTCGAAGTCACCCACCAGGGTAAAGTACTCTGCCCGTGCCCGGTGCAGGCCTATGGTGTTGCCCGACAAACCACGCACTTCGGCCATGTCGTACCACACATCCGGATCATCCGGGCGGCTCTTGAGCAGGTCGTTCAGTACCTTTTCGGCCTCGGCGGGCTTGTTCTGCTTGATCAGCAGGTCGGCACGCACCTGCTTGAGCGGGTAGTTGCCCGGATACAAACCTTGCATGCGCTCCGCCCGCTGCTGCGCATCGGCCAAGCGGTTGTTGGTGATGTCCAGGTCGATCTGCGCCAGGTTGTAGGTGATGTCGTTGGGCGCCTTGGCCAGCAACGGCTTCAGGTTCTCACGCGCTTCGTTGAGCTGGCCGCCTTTGATCTGCGCCAAGGCAAGACCATAGCGGGCGGCGTCCAGCTTGGGGTCTTCGTCCAGCTGCGCACGGAAGCGCTTGGCCGCCAGGCCCGGCGTGCCTTCGTAGATCAGGGCAACGCGGGCGCGGATCAACTGATAACGCTGGCTGTCCTCGACGCCGCCTGGGGGGGCCTGTTCGGCCCGGTTGCGGGTGTCGGCGATACGCGATTCGGTCACCGGGTGAGTCAGCAGGAATTCTGGTGGTTTGGCGTCGTAGCGGTATTGACGCGCCAGGCGCTCGAACATGGTCGGCATGTTGCGCGGGTCGTAACCGGCCTTTTCCAGGTTCTGGATACCGACGCGGTCGGCTTCCTGCTCGTTCTGCCGCGAGAAGCGCCGCTGCTCCTGGATCGCCGCCGCCTGGGTGCCGGCAATCATGCCGATGCCGGCATCGCCGGCGCCCCCTGCCGCCAGTACGATACCGGCCAGCAGTGCCGCCATCATTGGCAGTTGCATGCGTTGCTGGGCCTCGACGCCACGGGCGAAGTGGCGCTGCGACAAGTGCGCCAGTTCGTGGGCCAGTACCGAGGCGTATTCGCCCTCGGTCTGGGCGTTGAGGAACAGACCACCGTTGACCCCGACGATGCCACCGGGGGCGGCGAAGGCGTTCAGCTCACGGCTGTCGATTAGGATGAATTCCAGGCGCCGGTCCTGCAGCTGGCTGGTTTCGGCCAGGCGGTACACGGTGGTTTCGACGTAGTCCTTGAGCTGCGGGTCGTTCAGCTGGTTGACCTGGCCGCGTAGCAGGCTGAGCCAGGCGCGCCCGAGCTGGTGCTCCTGCTGTGGCGAGACGATCGCGGAACTGGCGTCGCCCAGTGAAGGCAGGTCGCTAGCATGGCCGGGTAGGGCCATCAGGCAGGCCAGCGTCAACAGGGTAGGGCGCAGTAGATTCATGCACGAAGCTCGCGTCGGGTCAAAGCCCCTACTGTAGCCCGCTCACACGTTGGCGACCAGTGGCGGTATGCTAGCCAGCCTGTTACCAAAGACGTCTGCCCCACGTTTGGAGACCCCCTGATGACTAGCATCCCGACCTGCGACGCCGAACTCGACGCCAGCGGGCTGAACTGCCCCCTGCCTCTGCTCAAGGCGAAGATGGAGCTCAACCGTCTGGCCAGTGGCGCGGTGCTGAAGGTGATTGCGACCGACGCAGGCTCACAGCGCGACTTCCGCACTTTTGCCCAGCTGGCCGGTCATACGCTGCTGCATGAAATGGCCGAGGCCGGCACCTATACCTACTGGCTGCGCAAGGCCTGAGCCCCAATCAAGGATCGTCAATGTTCAAAGTGCTTCGCGACTGGATAGAGCGCTACTTCTCCGATGAGGAGGCTGTGGTGCTGGCGGTCCTGCTGTTTCTGGCCTTTACCGCGGTCCTTACCCTGGGCGGCATGCTCGCGCCGGTGCTGGCGGGCATGGTGCTGGCTTTTTTGATGCAGGGGCTGGTCAATGCCCTGGAGCGCCTTCGGGTGCCGACGCGGTTGGCGGTGATGGTGGTGTTCGCCCTGTTCATGGGCGCGCTGGCGGTGTTCCTGCTGGTGCTGGTGCCGTTGCTGTGGCACCAGTTGATCACCTTGTTCAACGAGTTACCGGGCATGCTTGGTAAGTGGCAGTCGCTGCTTTTGCTGCTGCCCGAGCGCTACCCGCACCTGGTGTCTGATGAGCAGGTGCTGCATGCCATCGAGTCGGTGCGCGGCGAGATCGGCAAGTTCGGCCAATGGGCACTGTCCTTCTCGCTGTCGAGCCTGCCGCTGCTGGTGAGTGCCATGATCTATCTGGTGCTGGTGCCGATTCTGGTGTTCTTCTTTCTCAAGGACCGTGAGCAGATCGGCCGTTGGGTCAGTGGCTACCTGCCGCGCCAGCGGACCTTGCTGAACCGGGTAGGCACAGAGATGAACCGGCAGATCGCCAACTACATCCGCGGCAAGGGCATCGAGATCCTGATCTGCGGGATTGCCACCTACATCGCATTCATCAGCCTGGGGCTCAATTACGCCGCGCTGCTGGCGCTGCTGGTAGGCCTGTCGGTGGTGGTGCCGTACGTAGGGGCGGTGGTGGTCACGGTGCCGGTGACGCTGATCGCGCTGTTCCAGTGGGGCTGGGGTGATCAGTTCATCTACCTGATGACGGTGTACGCCATCATTCAGGCGCTCGATGGCAACGTGCTGGTGCCGCTGCTGTTCTCAGAGGCGGTAAGCCTGCACCCGGTGGCGATCATCTGCGCGGTGTTGCTGTTTGGCGGGTTGTGGGGCTTTTGGGGGATCTTCTTCGCAATCCCGCTGGCGACGCTGATCAAGGCGGTGCTCGATGCCTGGCCGCGGCAGGAACCTGCTGTGGCGCCGATGTTGTGATGCATGGGGCCGCTTTGCGGCCCTTTCGCGACACAAGGCCGCTCCTACAGACGAACGCAAATCCCCTGTAGGAGCGGCCTTGTGCCGCGAAAGGGCTGCGCAGCAGCCCCAGTCAATCTCAAGCCTTGTTCAGCGCCTGGGCCGCCGCGAGTACGGCATCCACATGGCCTGGCACCTTCACGCCACGCCATTCCTGGCGCAGCACGCCGTCCTTGTCGATCAGGAAGGTGCTGCGGTCCACGCCCATGTACTCCTTGCCATACAGCTTCTTCAGCTTGATCACGTCGAACAGCTGGCACAGGGCCTCGTCCTTGTCGCTGATCAGCTCGAACGGGAAGGCCTGCTTGGCCTTGAAGTTCTCATGCGACTTGATGCCGTCTCGCGATACACCGAACACCACGGTGTTGGCCGCTTCGAACGCTGCGTGCTGGTCGCGGAAGCCCTGGCCTTCGGTGGTGCAGCCTGGGGTGCTGTCCTTGGGGTAGAAGTACACCACTACCTGACGGCCCTTGAGCTCGGCCAGGCTGACGGTCTGGCCGCCGGTGGCCTGGGCCTGGAAGTCGGCGACGGGTTGGTCGAGTGCTACTGCCATGGATGCATTCCTTAAACGGGGTTCTGTGGGCGCCAAGGCTCGATCAGCGCGTCCAGGTTGAGGGCGTCGGCAAAGTCGAGGAACTGGTCGCGCAGCCAGCTGATCTGGGTGCCGGCCGGCAGGATCACGGTGAACTGGGCGTTGAGCATGCTGCTGCCGGTCTGCGGCGCCAGGTAGGTGTCGCAGGTCATGGCTTCGAGCTCGACACGGTGGTCGAGGAAGAACTGGCACAGCTCGTTGATGATGTCCGGGCGGTAGGCCGCACTGACATAGGCCACATAAGGCAGGGCCTGCGGGCGCACTTCCTGGTCGGCGCTGCGTACCACATCGAGGGTCAGGCCGTGCTTCTTGCCCAGGCCGGGGAGGGTGGACTCCAGGCGCGCCAGGGCGTCCCAGCTGCCACCGACCTGCAATACCAGGGCGCTGGTCTCGCCATGGCGGCTCAGGCGCGAGGTGACGACCGCGCAGCGGTTCTCGAAGGCAGCGCGGCTGAGGACGTTGGCCAGCTCCATGGGGTTGGGGCCCAGGGCACTGATGACAAGGAATTGTTCGCGGACGGTGGGGGTGGACATGCAGCATTCCTAAAGCGATGAGCGGTCGGCACAGGACGGGCGAAAGCCTCCTGTCGGCAGGGCCCGGGGCTCGCATGCGAGGACGTGGACGCTGGCCGGGGAGCAAGGTCGACGGCCCGGCGGGCCGCGCTGCACCGATCAAAGGATCAAGGGTAGCGAAATAAGGCGCCGAGGGGAATGCTCCACCCGCCTGCTTCGCTTGTGCAAGGCCGATGCCCCCAGTACCATTACCGCTCTCTTTTTCCGGCAGGAGCAGTTACATGATTGCGGGCAGTATGGTGGCATTGGTCACACCCATGGATGCACAAGGGCGTCTTGATTGGGGCAGCCTCGGCAAACTTGTAGACTTCCACCTGGAAAACGGCACCCACGCGATCGTCGCCGTCGGCACCACCGGCGAGTCGGCCACCCTGAGCGTCGAAGAACACATCGAGGTCATCGAATTTGTGGTCAAACGGGTCGCTGGCCGCATTCCGGTCATCGCCGGCACCGGTGCCAACTCCACGTCCGAGGCCGTGCACCTGACCCAGAACGCCAAGGACGCCGGCGCCGACGCCTGTCTGCTGGTGGTGCCGTACTACAACAAGCCGACCCAGGAAGGCCTGTACCTGCACTTCAAGCACATCGCCGAAGCCGTCGACATCCCGCAGATCCTCTACAACGTACCCGGCCGCACCTCCTGCGACATGCAGGCCGAGACCGTGATCCGCCTGTCGACCGTGCCCAACATCATCGGCATCAAGGAAGCCACCGGCGACCTGGCCCGTGCCAAGGCCATCCTCGATGGCGTCAGCAAGGACTTCATCGTCATGTCCGGCGACGATCCGACTGCCGTCGAGCTGATCCTGCTGGGTGGCAAAGGCAACATTTCGGTCACCGCCAACGTCGCCCCGCGCGAAATGGCTGACCTGTGCGAGGCCGCCCTTGAGGGCAACGCCGAGAAGGCCCGCGCAATCAACGAAAAACTCATGCCGCTGCACAAAGACCTGTTCTGCGAAGCCAACCCGATTCCGGTGAAATACGCGCTCGTCGAAATGGGCCTGATGCAAAAAGGCATTCGCCTGCCACTGACCTGGCTGAGCGAAGGTTGTCACGAAAAAGTCCGTACTGCCTTGCGCCAGTCCGGCGTACTGGTTTAATCGAGGAAGTACACCGCATGAAGCGACTGGCTGGTCTTTCCGCGCTCGCCCTGATCATTTCCAGCACCAGTGGGTGTGGCTGGCTGTGGGGCGAGGATGGCTATTTCCGCGACCGCGGCAGCGATTACCTGCAGGCGCACCCGACTGCACCGATGCAGCTCCCGCAGGACGCCAGCAACGTCAAGCGCCTTGACCCGCTGCTGCCGATCCCGCGCAACGTCGCCGACGATACCGCCAAGGGCGAGTTCGAAGTGCCGCGTCCGCAACCGCTGTCCGCTGGCGCCGACGTCAGCGATTTCAGCCTGCAGCGCAGCGGCAGCAGCCGTTGGGTGCTGGCCCAGCGTTCGCCGGCCGAAGTCTGGCCGGTAGCGCATCAGTTCTTCGAAGACAACGGCTTCCGTATTGCCGAAGAGCGCCCGCAGACCGGCGAGTTCACGACCACCTGGCAGCGTTTTGACGAGCTGTCGGCATCGCTCGGCCAGCGCCTGGCGAGCACCGCCAGCAATGGTGACAGCGAAGTGCGCGTGCGTGTGCGCATGGAGCCTGGGGTACAACGCAACACCTCCGAGGTGTATGTCGTCAGTGTCGAGCGCCCGGCTGGCAGCACCGCCGAGCCTGCGTTCCCGTCCGCGTCCAGCAACACCGCCGCCGATGCGCTGCTGGTCGACGAAATGCTCGCCAGCATGAACCGCAGCGCCGAGAAGGGCGGTTCGGTATCCCTGCTGGCCGCGCGCGACTTCGATGCGCCGAGCCGCGTCAGCCTGAGCGAAGACGGCAGCGGCAACCCCGTGCTGTTCCTCGGCGCCGACCTGGACCGTGCCTGGTCCGGCGTGGGCCGTGCCCTGGAGCAGGGTGGTGAATGGCGTGTGGAAGACATCAACCGCAGCCTGGGCCTGTACTACATCAACCTGTCGGAAAAGCCCGAAGACAAGCAGAACCAGCCTGGCTTATTCAGCCGCATGTTTGGCAGCGAGCCAACCAAGGAAGAGCTTGAAGCCCGCGCCGAGCGTTACCAGGTGCGCCTGAGCAAGGTTGGTGAAAGCGTCCAGGTTACCGTCGAGAAGAACATCAACACTGTGGCCCCGGCCGATGTCGCTCGCCGCGTGCTGAGCGCCATTCAGGACCACCTGGGTTAAGTGCGCTTCGCGGTACTGGGAAGCGGCAGCCAGGGAAATGGCACGCTGATCGCCAGTGGTGACACGTTCATCCTGGTCGATTGCGGGTTTTCCCTGCGTGAAACCGAGCGGCGCCTGGCGCTGCTCGGGGTGCAGGCGTCTCAACTGAGCGCCGTGCTGGTGACCCACGAGCATGCCGACCATGTGCATGGGGTGGGGTTGCTGTCGCGGCGCTACAATGTACCGGTCTACCTCAGCCAGGGCACATTGCGCGGCATGCGCAAGCCGGTGGAGGTGGCCGGTTTTCTTGCCTGTGGCGACAGCCTGAGTATCGGCTGCCTGCAAGTGAGTGCGGCGCGGGTCGAGCACGATGCCTACGAGCCGCTGCAGTACGTTATCAGCGACGGTCGCCGGCGCTTTGGCATGCTCACTGACCTGGGTTCGTACGACGCGCTGTTGCTTGAGCGCTATCAGGGCCTGGATGCACTGCTGATTGAGGCCAATCATTGCCGCGACATGCTGGCCCGCGGGCACTACCCGTACTTCCTCAAGCAGCGGGTCGGCGGCATGCAAGGACATTTGAACAACCATCAGGCCGCGCGCCTGGTGGACGAGTTGGGGTGGAGCAACCTGCAGCACCTGGTGCTGGCCCACCTCAGCAGCAAGAACAACCTGCCACATCTGGCCCGCCAGTGCTTCGTCGACACCCTTGGGTGCGACCCGGACTGGCTCCAGGTGGCGAATCAGGAACACGGGCTCGACTGGCGCGAAATCGCCTAGCCCAACCACTCAAGCAAGCGGAGCCCAATCATGGAAAAACGCGAAGAACTCTACCGCGGCAAGGCCAAATCGGTTTACAAGACCGACGACGCCGACCGCTTGATCCTGCTGTTCCGCAACGACACCTCGGCGTTCGACGGCAAGCGCATCGAACAACTGGACCGCAAAGGCATGGTGAACAACAAGTTCAATGCCTTCATCATGCAGAAGCTCGAAGAAGCCGGCGTGCCGACCCAGTTCGACAAGCTGCTGGGCGACAACGAGTGCCTGGTCAAGAAGCTGGACATGATCCCGGTCGAGTGCGTGGTGCGTAACTATGCCGCCGGCAGCCTGGTCAAGCGTCTGGGCGTGGAGGAGGGCATCAAGCTGGAGCCGTCCACCTTCGAACTGTTCCTGAAAAACGACGAGAAGGGCGACCCCTTCATCAACGAATCCCACGTTGTCGCTTTCGGCTGGGGCACCGCCGAGCAGCTGGCAGAGATGAAGAAGCTGTCGCTGAAGGTCAACGAAGTGCTGAACAAGCTGTTCGATGACGCCGGCCTGCTGCTGGTCGACTTCAAGCTGGAGTTCGGTGTATTCCACGGCCAGATCGTCCTGGGTGACGAGTTCAGCCCGGACGGCTGCCGCCTGTGGGACAAAGAAACCCGTAAGAAGATGGACAAGGACCGCTTCCGCCAGGGCCTGGGCGACGTGATCGAAGCCTACGAAGAAGTTGCCAAGCGCCTGGGCGTGCCGCTGTAAGCGGCGCATTCACGCAAGCGCCTGATACCACGCGCTTTTTTTGAAAATAAAGGTTTGCGTTTTCAGAATTCGCTGGTATGATGCGCGGCATTGGAGAGATGCCGGAGTGGTCGAACGGGACGGATTCGAAATCCGTTGTACTGGCAACAGTACCTAGGGTTCAAATCCCTATCTCTCCGCCATATTAAAGGCCCCGAGCGCTGTATAGCCCTCGGGGCCTTTTTCATTTGGGGGAATTTTGGGGGAATGGGGGAGCGTGTATTTCCCCCAAGCGTTCGCTATCATTTCCCCCATGGCCTACTACGAGAAGCGCGGGGACGCCTGGCGCGCCCAGATCCGCCGCAAAGGATATCCAACCCTTTCCGCCACCTTTGATACCAAGGCAGAAGCCCAGCGCTGGGCAGCCGAGATCGAGGGTGACATGTCGCGTGCGCGCTTTGTTGACATGCGCGAAGCCGAGAGCACCACTCTCGCCGAGGCCCTGGACCGTTACCTCTCTGAGGTTACCTCCACTAAGAAGGGGGCCAAGCAAGAGCAGGTCCGCATCAAGAAGTGGAAAGAGCACAAGCTGGCCAGCAAAGGCCTGGCTGCCATCCGCTCGAGCGATATGGCTGCCTACCGTGATGCTGAGTTGAAGGAAGGAAAGTCGACGGCGACAGTACGCCTCAATCTGGCGGTGATCAGCCATCTCTTTACGGTGGCCACCAAGGAATGGGGAATCGAAGGACTGACCAACCCATGCCGAGCTATCCGGATGCCCAAGGGTAGCAAGGAGAGAGATCGGCGCCCGACGCCGGCGGAGCTCACAGCGCTGTACAAGGCAGCCGGTCAGATGAATGCCCAGCTTCCGGTGTTTATTGAGCTGGCGGTGGAGACGGCAATGCGCCGGTCTGAGCTGTTATTGCTGCGCCGCGACCAAGTGCGCAGCAAGGTGGCATATCTCGAAGACACCAAGAACGGCGAGCGGCGCGCCGTGCCATTGTCCTCCCGGGCGATCGCCCTGCTGGAGAGCCTGCCCACGCCGATCGGTGGCGGCCGATACTTTAGCCTTGCCCTCAACACAATCAGCAATTACTTTCCCCGAGCCTGCGAGGCTGCCGGGATTGAAGGGCTGCGCCTTCACGACCTACGCCATGAGGCGACCAGTCGTTTCTTCGAGCGCGGCTTCACCATGATGGAAGTCGCGAGTATCACGGGTCACAAGACCCTGGCGATGCTCAAGCGCTATACGCACCTGAGCCCCCAAGACCTCGCTGAGAAGCTGGGTTGAACATCAAACACTTCAAGGAAGACATATTATGGCGTTTACGGCTATTGAAGCTGCAAATTCCTGCATAACTCGCAGCAGGAATCTCCTCCTAGCGTCTAAAAAATCTGAAAATATTGATGTCCGTGACGACTTGGTCCGGTCGGCGCTGGTCATGGCTATTGGCGCAATGGACTCCTATATGCATTGGATGGTGTTCCAAGAAATCACCGCGGTATCCAAGAATGCGAAGCTCCCCAAGGCATTAGCTAAACTCGATATACCTTTTTCGGATGTCGCGGCACTTGCTGACGCTATGATTGAAGGGCGGCGAGCAGGAAAAGAAACCCGGCCTTGGAACGCATTAAAGAATACGGCTCAAAAACAGTTGCTATACAAAACATTCCAGTCTTTCGACCAAGTCCAGATGGCTATGTCTATGGCAGGAGTCGTGGACGGCTGGGCCAAAGCGGCTAAAGTTCTAAACGTTGGCGTTGCTGATATCAAGGAACGATTGAATCCGTTGGTGCACCGGAGAAATCAAATTGCGCACGAAGGCGATATTCTTCGATCTTCTCGCCCCAGACAACTTAAGTTCAACGACCTAAACCCTGACCAAGTATCTCTGGATGTAGACTGGATAGCATCAGTAATCGCGGCCATCGAATCGATTCGATAGACTCAAGCAACACGCAAAGATGGAGGGGCTTTCCGTTTCCGGCCAGGCTTCGGCTTTGCGTGTTCCCCATCCCGATACTCGCGCAGGAACTTGCGCACGTCCTCTTTCAGCCAGCAGTGCCGGTTGCCCATCTTGAAGCTCTTGGGCAACCACGGCACGCCTCGACGAATGCCCTCTCTGATCGACGCCTCGGTGCGGCCCAGCAGCTTGGCCAGGCCCTCGACCGTCAGCACCTCGGTCTCTTCGCTCATTCCTTCCTCCCGGCCTGACGCGTCAGGTTTTGATTGTCATGCTGAACTGTCACGTCAGGTTCGTTTCGCTGGCGGTAGGGATGGCTTCGACTCAATGAACGAGCTGGCCGGGTTCTCGCCGCCGATGTGGCGGAAGTAGTCGATCTCAACCTTTGCGCTTTCAATCAGCACACGACTGATATCCGATACTGACTGGGCCCGCTGGACCTCCTTGGCCAAGTTGTCGTCATCGGCCTCACGCACCGCTTCGAGCTGGGCGAACAGGTGGTCTCGAAGGTCGCTGAGCTTATTTTTCATTCCTAGTCTTCCTCTTGATCTCTTTTTTCAGTTCGTTCTGCAGGTGGAGGATGTCAACGATCTCCTCCGGCAGTCCTCGGTAGTGGTGGTTGTTGCGCAATTGGTGCTCGGCTCGCGTTCGCAGGCAAAGGTTATCGAGGTTGACGTTCTGGACGTTCCCATCCTTTGCCGCGACGATCATTCCTTCGGGGACTGGGCCGTTTACCTGCTCCCAGGTATGGACATGCAGCGGCTTCCACACATCTGGCTGAGCGATCTTGATTAGGGTGTAGCGGCCTTTACGATGGGTAGCGCCTATCGGTCTAGGATCTTGGCCCGGCGATTCTCCCCGGGCTTCACATGCAGCCAGAAAGATCCGTCGATGTGTTTCTGATCGATGTGCCTCGGTCTTACTCAGGCCGAACAGGTTGGCCCGCAGTGTGATCGCGGTCTTGGTGCGTTCCGGCAACAACACGAGCATTTCCTTGTTCGTTCGGGTCGGATAGAACTGGCGAAGGACAGCGTCTTCCGCCTCTGTCCAGCGCTTGACTGGCCCGCGCCTAGTCATGGCTTGCTCCGGCCTGTAGTTCTCCGATAACCGATTGGATGCCGGCCACATAGCTGCCAGGCCGGCCTGCAGTCGCGCCGTTCAATCGCTCTACCACTACCTCGACGGGGGAGCCCCTCAGCGAGGCGACTAAGTCGATCGCCCAGTTCCTCGCTTCCAGGTACATGAAGCGATTGATGGGGCCGGCCGGAGGCAGTGCCGGGTCAGAAAATTTCCGGGCCGGCTCTGCAAGCTGCGTAGACGGGATCTTTGCGGCCGATCTCGATACGACCGAGTTGACCCGGCCGCGACCCCGCTTGAGCCCCATCGATTCGATGATCTCCATCGCTGCCTGGCTGACATCCCGCGTGCTCATGAGCATCCCCGGAAGTGGTCGGCCAGCACTTGGCGCCCGTCCAGGCCGCAGGCGGCGGACAGGTCGAGCACTTGGCCAAAGGTGGTTTGGCGCTGCTGCAGGGCATCCCGCAGCAGCAGAAGCAGGCCGGCCTGGGTCATGGCTGCTGCTCCTGCACCACCTGCTGCTGCATGGCCTGCACGCGCAGTGCGGTGTCGATCTCCTGGTCGAGCTCTTCGCCGGATAGCCAGTTATCGCCACGCACCACCAGAAGGTCTTCATCGGGGTCTTCGATGCGCTCGCGGTTACGCAGAAAGCGGTAACGGCGAGCATCGGCGGACATGCGGACGTGGTTGTCGATGGAGAACTCTTCGCGGTCAAGCGCTGGGGTTACAAGGTCGCCCTGGCTGGCCCCGGTGATAACAGCCAAGCCGCGCCCGATTGAAACGTGGGCCCCGCGGAGAGCGAACGGCAGGACCTGATCCAGGCTGCCACCCACGGGCGCTTTCAAAACCAAGGTGATACGGTCAGGCGCTTGCATGTTGAACCCCCTTGGATTCTGCTGCCTGGGCCAGCGCATCGAGGAGGGCGTTGGCACGGGCGCGTCCATCCAGTTCGTTGCGAATCGCGGTGACGATCAGCGAGTTCATCGAACGGTCGTCTGCGTCTGCTGCCGCTGCAACCTGGTCACGCATGCCATCCGGCAGTCGAACCACGAACTTGTCCGCCTCGCGGGAGCCGTATTCAAAGGCCATGGGCCACCTCCTTATTTACCTGCACGGCTTGTTCCTCAGCCAGCAGCTGGCGCCACTCCGATTCGGTGCGGTTGGCGTACAGCGGTTCGGACCGGTCGGGCTCAGGTTGATTTGCCGGCGCCGATTGCTGCAGGCCGGCCTGGATGCGCTCGAAGATTTCCTCGCGGTGCACAGCTACGCCTTCCGGAGCTTCGATGCCGAGGCGCACCTGGCTGCCCTTCACGCCCAGCACAACAACGGTGATGTTGTCGGAAATCTTGATGGCTTCGCCTACCCGGCGAGTAAGGATCAACATGGTCAAACTCCTTGTAGGTGTGGGCGGCGAGCGCCGCCCTTCAGCTCACTGCGTTGTGCGCAGTTCGTTGCGTGGCACCCAGCCGCCGGTGGTTTTCACCATGCAACCGACGTAGGGCGCGAACTTGGTTTGCCGCTCTGTCTGGTAGCCGTACCATTGGCACGACCCCCAGTTCACAACGGCGGTGATTGCGAGCGCGGACAGGGCGAGCCCCGCAACCGCGCCCAGGCCAACGTGCTTTCGTTTCACGCCTCGATCCCGAAGTCTTTCGGGCGCAGACCCAACTGCACGCCTACTTCGGCCAGGACCTTCAGCTCTTCTGGGCTGATGTTCCCGTCACCTTCGGCAACTGTGATCATGTTCACGAACACCTCTTCAGCATCGAGGGGGTTGTTCTTGATGTCCGCGATCTCGCGCATGATGTTCATGCGCCCCAAGCGGAACCCGGCCTGCAGCTGCTCGGTGAACAGATTCACAGTGGCGGTGATTTCCTGGCCGAAGTGCTCGAGGTTTTTGTTGGCGCGGATCTGAATGTCGATCTGCGCTGCCTCATTCTTGCTGATCTCGCCATCAGCTGCAGCGACCAGCAGGCAGCCCCCTACGATGGCCTGCATCAGGTCGCGGTTTTCCAGCTTCTTGACTGCGCGCTTGGCGCCGAACAACTTCTTTCCAATGCCGAACATAGGTGTTTCCTCTGGTTGGTTGATGTTTCTTCGGGCAAGCCGGGGACCTGCCGCGTTTGTTGGCTTTCGCAAAAATCAGGGTTGGATCAAGTCAGGCGGGGAGCGTCACGCCACCGCCAAGGCGCATTCGGCGCGCCGGTTTGCTACACGGGTTTCAATCTTTCTTTCGCCACTGTTGCCACCGCGGCGGATGCGGGTGAATTCATCAGAGCTAGCGACAGAGTGGCCGACGAGGATGGCACACAGAGCAACAATCATCGGGGAGATCAGTCCGCGGCGCATTGCTTCAGCCACAAGCTGGGCACGCTTGATGACGCCGAGCTTAGTGCTGGCGGCAAGTAATCGCTTGTCGATGGTGTCCTTGGCTATACCTAGTTCCCGTGCGGCCTCTTTACTTGTCAGCCCGCATGCCACAGCCATGACGCACTGGAGCTCTCGCTCCGCCAAGCCCAGCCCAAGGCTGCCAGTCCAGTTCCCGAAAGTCAGTGCGTTCATGTGCTTCGCTCCGTGCGAGTGAGTTGATGGGGTGAATAATGGTTTCCCTTTATCCGCCTGTCAACAGGTATACCTTTATTTCTTGGCGGCGCTTCCCTCAGGCATCCTCACTTGGTTACCCTTTTCTGTATGGATATACAGTAATCAGGGGATGGGTGTGGCCAAGCAAAAAAAACAAGCGGCAGAGCAGCGCACAGAGATGACAGGCATGGAACGTTTGGTCTTGAGAGTTTCTTCGATGATCAACCACCCGATAGCTCAGACCCAGAGGTGGGTGACAATTCACCAGCTTGATACTGATAGTGATCAGAATTGGGAGGAGGTCATGAGCATGATCGCCGAAACCCCAGGAATAGAAATGACCTTCAGCGATGATGGAAGCGTGACGCTTCAGTGGGAGGCCGATGAAGAGCAGACCTCCACCTTGGCGATGGAGGGGGCAGAAGCCGAAGAGGAGGTCGCCGCCCCGTTTTGAGCCCGCATGTGCGCGCTGAGCCCTGACTCGGCGCGCTAGAGCAGGTTGCCATTCCAGACGTAGAGGACCTTTGCCTGGATGTAGGTCTCTTCTTTGCGGATCATCCGATCCTTATGTTTGGGGTTGTCGGAGATCATCTCGAAGTGCTCATCGTCCGCGACCTGCAGTCGCTTGATGTACTCATGGCCACCCCAGGATATGAAGTACACACCATCCCCCACGAACTCTCGAACGGTTACGTCGACGATCAGCGGATCTCGGTCTTTGATCGTTGGGGCCATAGACTGCCCCCACCCCGTGACGAGTTTCAGGTGGTGCGGCTCCTTGAAGTCCAGCCCCAGCTCTCGCAGGTGCCGCAGGCTGACGCGTACATCTCGGAGCATTTCCGGGTAGTCGTGCGTCACCTGGCCGCTACCCATTGCACCCCGCACGTCGTAATGTGCGATTCGGATCATATCGCCAGCGGAGCCACGGCTAGCGCCTACCTTTGCAGAGCCGTCGCCAGGGGGGGAATCGGTCTCTTCGGCAGCTTGGAGTAGACGATTGCGCGCCTCTTCCGACAGGCCCGAGCCCGTTTTTGCCAGCATCTGCCTGACCATGTCCGCAGCCGAGAGCTTCTGTATCTCCTCACCGACGAGAGCGTAACCTGGCTCGGTTGGGGCGGGAATGCTACCCACTCCCTCCGCCAACCATAGCGCGTCAACCCCGCAGATCTGGGCGATCTTCACCAGGTGGCTGCTGGATCGGGAGAGCCCTCTCTCGATTTCCGAGATTGAGGCTTGCGCGATGCCAGCCCTTTCGGCCAGCTCGGTCTGGGTAAGCCCTTTCAGGCGGCGGGCGTGTTTGAGTCGATCTTTGAGTTCCATAACGCACCAATCTAATGGTTAGCCTTTTTCCTTGCAAAAAGGTATGCCTCTAAAATACAGTAAAGGCATACCTCTATTCGGCGTTAAGCCCATGAATGAAATCTTCAATGACCTGGTCAAGTTTTTTGGCGGCCAGGTGGCAACAGCGAAAGCGCTAGGCGTGACGCAAGGCACTGTCAGCGGTTGGGTGCGCGGCGTCCATGGCTGCTCTGCTGATATGGCGCTGATCATTCAGGCCAAAACTCATGGGCGTTTCGCCGCTTCGTGCATTCGTCCATCGCTGGCGGAATCGCTTCCGACCTTGGAACAAAAGGTAGCAGCAAGAAGCCATCACGCGCAGCCCAACGAATCTGCTGTGAATTCATCCAGTACGGCGCTGGCCAGCTGATGAGCACCCACGCCGCTCAGTTTTTGTTGTCCGGCTGACTTTTCAGCAGGCAACAAAAAACCCGCTTGCCGGCGGGTTCTTTAGATCCGGTCCCTTGCCGGGGACCTTCTTGAAACGTCTTTGATTAGGAGACGGCGATATGTCGCACCCAAAAAATACCACCGAGGCACCGCCAACGCAAGCCGGCCCGCTTGTGACCATGGCGACTAAATTCAACCAGAACGGGGACGAGTACTTCTTTTCGACGGTGCCTGGGATCAGTTGCTCTGAGGCGTTCAACTTTGCAAGTGCCAATCTGAGCGCAGCAGAAGACCTGCTCGGCCAGCTCGTCCAGGTCAATGCAAGCTGTAACTTGGCCTTTGCGATCCGCGCATTGGTTGGCCAAGCGAGAGCGCTGATCGACTCCGGGGTTGGATCTGTCGAGCAGGCCGAAGACTTCGCGCCACAAAACCTTGTATCTCCGATTCGTGGCGCGGGGGTGTCGGAATGAGCCATCCCATGACCAGGTTTTCTTCCCCCGCCAAGCGCATAGAGGAGGGGCTTGAGCTGCTGGCGATCCTCGCCGAGGTGCTTGAGCACAACGGCGGTTTCAAGGACAGCGGCCCAGGCGAACACCCAGCAATGATCGGCGAACGCGGCGAGGACGGCATCATCCGTTCCATGCGAGTAATCGCCTGGGCGGCTCACCGTGAGTTTTGTCAGATGGCTACGGACTTGGAGATCCCCCAATGAACCAGATTGTCCCGGTGTGGCAGCCAGATGGCTTGCATGGTGAGATCGTCCACGACGTGACCCTCACCGCAGCGGATATCGCGCGTTTTAACGAAGCGCGCGAATCATTCAAGTTGATCAAAGCCTTGTACTGGGCGCATGTCGTGCCCTCGCTCGGCGGATTCGACAACCCTGTAGCCGGCGAACTTGAACGCCTGTTTGAACGTGTCGTTTTCGACACGCGAAACTTTATGTGGCCTCACCGCAACGCAGCTGCCTTCCATGATGCAAAGGATGTGGGAGGTGCAGCATGAGCAGCGTTATCAATTTCCCCGCCGCCCCCGCAGCTGAGGTGATCGACGAAGCCTTCTTCGAGAAGTTCGCCGATGCTGCCCTGCTGATGACGTGCTTCGAGACCGTCGCCAACGCCATCGAGGTGGTGGAGGAGGGCGTCAAGATCCATGAGCGCGACGAAACGCACATCAGCCTCATTGAGGCATGCATGGCGCTGGCGGTGCTCTTCCGTAGGCGAACTGGCTATGCCGTGCAGAATGTTTCTGCTGATCACCTGGAGAAGCAGCGCCAGGCGCTGTTGGCAGGAGAGGTGATCAGTTCTCTACCAATCCCTATCCGCCCGCCTGAGCTCAAGCCGTTGCCCGCGTCTGCTTTTGCCGGCCTGGCCGATCTGGAGCTGGCGCAGGCTGGATTCAACTACATCAGGCGTGTCGGTGAGCTCATCAACGGAAACTGCCCTCACTTGGTTGAGCTGGACCTGGCGAGAGCCCACTCGGTTGACGCCTTGAACGTATACAGCCAACTGATCTCCCGGCTTGCTGGCAGTGCTGCGCAGGATGTGAGTGCTTCTCTTCCGGCCATCACCGGTCCCTCATCGGAGACCCTCCAATGACCACGCCCCCAAACCATGCCCAGGCGCTCCCGCAGCGCGCTGTCGCGTCGATCATCACCGGCCCTTGGCCAAGCTACGCCGCATTCCGGGACCTGCCAGAGCGCGAGCGTTGGGTGCTGTACGGAAGCGCGAAGGCTTATCGCGAGGCGCTGGAGCTTCAGGGGTTCCAGATGGCCGAGAGCTACGACCAGTTTGTCCGGCGGGTGACCGCTGAGTTGGAGATTTGAACCGATGAGCGTTCAAGCAATGACCTGGGCCCTAGAACAGCAGGAGGTTGGCGAGCCGCATGCCCGGCACGTCCTGCTGTGCCTGGCCAACTATGCCGATCAGGATGGGCGCGCCGCATTCCCTTCGGTGGCTCGTCTTGCAGTCGATACCGGCCTGAGCCCTCGCACTGTCCAGTATCGGCTTCGAGACCTAGAGCAGAAGGGGGCGATCCGCCGGGGCAACCAAGCTATTCCCGCTGCCTACATCACCCAGCGCGATCGCATTCCGGTGTGCTACGACATCGCCATGGAGCGGGGTGCACAGCATGCACCCGGTGCACGCCAAGACGTACCGGGGTGCACGCCAGAACATAACGGGGTGCACGCCACGACAGAACGAGGTGCACAGCATGCACCCGAACCATCAATTAACCACCAATTAACCACCCATAACCGTAAAGAAGGCGCAGACGCCTCAGGTGATGGCAAAGGGAAGCGGAAGGCAAAGGAATCCTTTGACCCTCTGATGGCCAAGCCGGAGAACTGCTCTGATCGCGCTTGGGCCGACTTCTGCGAGATGCGCAAGGCAAAGCGTGCACCGCTGACCAGGCGCGCTTGTGACCTGATTGCCAAGAAGCTGGAAGGGCACCAGAACGCTGATGCGGTCCTCGACAAGTCCACCGTCAGTTGCTGGACCGATGTTTACCCAGAGGCGACGGCAAACGCTGGCGCACGGCCAGGCCGGCCTGGCGCATTCAACAACATCCCTCAGCACACCGATGACATGTACCAGGAGAGCCACGATGGCCGCCCAAATTTCTGATCTGTTTCACCGTACCCCGGCCAAGCGCATCTTCTCCGGCCAGTGCCCGGTGCATGGTCGCGTCGATATGAGCGAAGTCGAGCAGTTGGACGGCTCGATGCTGGCGCGTGGCTGCAAGCGCTGCGCTTGGGAGGCCTTGCATACCAGCCCCCGCGACTCGGCAGAACGCGCCCTGGCCACTGCCCAGCACAAGGTCGAGAAAGCCAGCGAAGCGCTGATCGCTGCCGGGATAACCCCGCGCTTTGCCGGCGCCACCTTCGACAGCTACCGCGCCGATACGGAGCCGCAGCACAGGGCTCTGGCCAAGTGCCAGGCCTATGCCGAGGAGTTCCCGGCCAATTTCCGGGCGGGCCGCTCCCTGCTGCTGACCGGCAACGTCGGTTGCGGTAAGACTCACCTGGCCAGCGCTATCGTCCGTACGGTGGTGGCCGATCAATGCCGTGCGCTGATCATCCCGGCCGGGGACATTGTGAGCATTGCCCGCGCTTCCATGGTGCCCGGCTCGGGCTACACCGACCGTGACGTGGCAGTCCATCTTGGCGGCCTGGACCTGCTGGTGATCGATGAGATCGGTGCGCAGAAGGGCAGCGAGTACGAGCTGGGCCTGCTGCACAGCATCATCGACCGCCGGTATCAGTCCGTGCTGCCGACTGTGGTGATCAGCAACTTGAACGCTGACGGCCTCAAATCCTACATCGGCGATCGCGCCCTTGACCGATTGCGTCAGAACGGCGGGCAGCAAGTCGGGTTCACTTGGGAATCGAAGAGGGCTGCGGCATGAGGGCTCTCTACAGCGACGAGGCTGAGCACGGGGTGCTTGGTGCGGTCATTCACGCTTCGCTGCAGCAAGACGAAGGCCTGGTCGAGGACATGCTCGGCCAGATGACCTCGGCCGACTTCTATCACGCCGACAATGCGGCCCTGTTCGAGGCCATGCTGGAGTGCCGCGAGCAAGCCATGCCCATTGATCCGGTGACCTTGGGGGCAGTTCAACGGCTGCTCCCGGGTGGCGACAACGTCATGGCCTATGCCGCTGAGCTGGCCAGCAAGGTGCCTTCTCTGGCCAACTGGAAGGCCTACGCTAAGCATGTTAAGGAATGGGGCGTGATTCGGCGCATTCTTGACGTGGCAGGCGGCGCGCAGGAAATGGTGCAGGCCGGGGCACCTACCGGCGAAGTAATCGCCGCTGCCCAGCAGGCCATGGCAGACCTGCGCAACCTTGATGGCGAGGCCAAGGGTTACAAGCGGCTGGATCAATGGATGGGAGATGCCGCCGTCCTGGTGGATGAAAAGCATCGAGGGGTGGCGCCGAAGTGGCCCTCCACGGGGCTCGAAAAGCTGGATGAGCTGGTCCAAGGCCTTCGCCCGAAGAAGGTGACCGTAATCGCCGGCCTGCCGGGCAGTGGCAAGACCACCCTGGCCCTGCAGATCGCACAGCACAACGCCGTCAAGGAGCGGAAGCCGTGGCTGGTGTTCTCCATCGAAATGCCCGGCGAAGAACTGGGGCTGCGCGCTATCGCCTCGCTTGGAGGGGTGGCTCTGCACAAGCTGGATAACCCGGCCCAGATGCGCGAAGACGACTGGGCCAGGATGAGCGGTGCCGTAGGATTGGCCCTGGAAGCCCCGCTCTTCGTCTGTGACGACCCGGTGCAGACGCCGTCCACTATTCGCGCCACGGCTCGGCAGTGCCAGCGCGAGCACGGACTGGCCGGCATCGTGGTCGACTACCTGACCCTGGTGCGCAGCGAGCGTGGTGGCCGATCTCGTACCGAGGAAGTGGGCAAGATCAGCAAGGCCCTGCTGCAGCTGGCCAAGGAAATGGCCGTCCCGGTCATTGAGCTGGCCCAGCTGAACCGTGACTCAACCAAGCGCCCTGGGAAGAAGCCCCAATCCAGCGACCTGCGCGACTCTGGTGAGATCGAGGCCGACGCCAGCTGCATCCTGATGGTGCATCGCGACATGGATACGGAGGAGGGCCAGAACGGTCTCACGGAGATCCTGATGACCAAGTGTCGCCATGCGCGGGTTGGCAGCTGCATCGTCCAGCAGGAGGGGCAGTATGGCCGGTTCGCCACCTACGCCGGTTCGCTGCCCAGCGATGATGAGGTCGAGGCTGGGCGTGGCAGCTACGCCCAGCGCTACAAGGGGGCCGACCTGTGACCGAGCCAATCAAGATGGCGCCATGCCCATTCTGCGAAGGGCCGCCCTGCATCACGGCCAAGGATGAAGACGGTACCGAAATTTCTGAGGGCCACACCTTCGACCCCTCTGACGAGTTCCCGATGGTCTCGGCGCACGTCTGGTGCCACGACTGCGGCGCGCAGGGGCCGAACATCGACACGCTGACCCTGGGCACGTTCGAGCGCCTGTATGACCTGCAGGTGGCGGATGTGATGCGGATCGCTGTCGAGAGCTGGAACAACCGCCACGCGAAGGCCCGCGCCTGCTATGACGCTGGCGATCAGAAGGGCCTGAACCTATGGCCGAGGAGGGACGCATGAGCGACACCAAGACCCTCACCGTTACCCTCAGTGACGCGGAGATCCGCCGGCACGCTGCTGGTGAGGTCTTCCAGCTGCGCGACACCCGCCACCGGGAGTTGCGGTTCCGTTTCTCGACTGTGGACCGTTCCCGCGGCGCCTGGCACGTCGTGGTGCGTGGGCGCTGGGGCAAGGCTGGCGATTACCCGGGCATCAACACCAAGACCATGCTGGCCACGCTGCCAGCGATCCTGGCTCGTCGTGCCGCCGATGCCGACGCCAAGTCCACCACCACCAGCTGGGCCACGGTGGGCGATGTGCTGGCGTGGTACCGCGATCGGATGAACCGTGACCGTGGCCTGTCGGCCAAACGCAAGGCCAGCGCCAAGTCAGCGCTTGATCGCCACCTGGTGCCGCGCCTTGGTGACTTGCCGCTGGCCGAGACCAACAAGCAGGCGATCGACCAGCGCCTGATGTGGCCGCTGCAGGAGCGCTATGCTCTGTCCTTCGTGCGCTCGGTCTACGGCGTCCTTTCGGTCGCGTTTCGCCAGGCCCTGCGTCTGGACATGCTGCCAGCCAATCCCATGGCCTCGCTGAAGTTCACCGACTTCGTGCGAACCCGGATCAGGCCGCGACCGGCGCGACTGCGCGGGGATGATGTGCCGGGCCTGCTGGCGGTGATGGCCGAGCGCTTCGAGGTGGAGCCGGCGGGCTGCATGCTGGCCCTGATGATGCTGTGCCACGGTTCGCGGCTGGGTGAGACCCGGCTGGCGCGCTGGCGCAATGTCAACCTTGAGTCGAGGCGCTGGTTCATCCCGGCGGGTGACACGAAGACCAAGGCCGAGCACACGCTGCCGCTGACCGCCCAGGCTTGCGCACTGCTCCGCCGGTACCAGCGCCTGCAGGCCGCCCAGGGTTACACCGGCCTGCTGTTGTTCCCGGGCAGCCACGGTGCACCGCTGAGCCCGAGCAAGGCCAACACCTTGTTCACCGATCTGGCCAAGGGCGAGTGGTCAAGCCATGACCTGCGCAAGGTGGCCCGCACAGCGTGGACCGACCTCGGCGTGGATTACATGGTGGGCGAGCTGCTGCTGAACCACGCCATGAAGGATCTCGACGCCACCTACATCCACACCACGGCCGAAGGGCTGAAGCGTCAGGCTCTGGAGGCCTGGCACCAGCACCTCGACGGGCAGGGGTTCGCCGTCATTCACACCGAGACATTGCTGGGACAGAAAACCGGGCCTGTAGCCGTTGACGCCACTACCTGGGCGGGTTGCGGCACCTCACAGCATCCATCCCAAGGGAGGATGCACGATCAAGATTCCAAGCCAGGAGATGGCCATGAGTAATGTTGCAGCGGCCATGCCGCGCAAAAGCTTGACCCCTGTAGAACGGCAGTTCTTGAAACAAGGCAACCGCCTGCTGCTGGACCAGGACAACGGCCGGATCGCTTCGGCAGCCCTGATGGACATCGTGGCCGACTGGCACGGCTCTCGTGCTGCCCAGGGCTTCGAGCAATATGCAAAGGCCTGGATCATCCAGGGCGGCGCCAAGAACAAACACGCCTACAAGCTGCTGTGTGAGCTGTTTGGCCTGGATACCGACCCAACGCCCCGGAGGGCTGCATGAAGAAACGAACCTACGCGGACAAGGCGCTGGGCGATACCGAGTACATGCTCGAGCAGTGGGGCTGGTGGCGAATGTGTGAGATGGGAGTGCCACGTTACGTGTCGCCTCTCTACGCACTCATGCGCGACAACGTTCCCAGTGAAGGTGGCATTCGCCAGCATGTGATCACTGACGACCTTGCGCTGATCATCGACGGCGCTGTGGCCAGGCTGACGAAGCGCAATCAGCAGATGGGGGATTTCGTGTGGGCTTACTACGGATCGAAGCACCCAGCCATGCGTGTTGGGAGGGAAGCGGGCATGTCTGAGCGCAAGGCGCGGGAGATCATCAAGGCCGGCGTTGCATGGATCGACTGCGCCCTCGAAGAAATTCGAGAGGCTGCATAAATAGCTCTATGCGGGCGGATAAACACCTGTTTTCATAGCAGCGTGTCCAGCTTGCAACGTTACGCGACACAGACAAACCCCGGCCATCGTGTCGGGGTTTTGTGTTTTTGAGGGGCTTCGATTCAGGTAGCCCTCCAGAAAAAGCATTTTTCTTGTATGAGGGAACGATTTGATAGCGCTATGATTCTGATAGGTTGCTACTCAATAATATGGAAGACCGTGAGTATGAAAAACGTTCTCGCCGTTGTGGCGCTTTCCCTTTTCGCTGCGTCCGCCGGAGCGGCTGAGCTATCCGGAGCGCTTGGCGCGACAGGCCAAGGTGGTCTTACAGCGCGCGTCGGCATTGGCTTTAACTGGGACAAAAGCTGGTTTGAATCCAGTACTGGCCGTCTCACCGGTTATTGGGATGCTGGCTACACCTACTGGGAAGCAGGCGATGCTTCAGGTGGGGCTCACTCGCTGTCCTTTGCGCCAGTTTTCGTTTACGAGTTCGGTAGCGGTAACGTGAAGCCATTCGTTGAGGCTGGCATCGGCCTGGCGGTCTTCTCTGGTACCTCCGCAGGTGACCAGGACTTTGGTTCGGCCTTCAACTTCGAAGACCGCATCGGTGCGGGCTTGAAGATCGGCGAGACGCAGAAGGTTGGCATCCGAGCGATTCACTACTCCAACGCTGGCATTAAGCAGCCCAACGACGGTATCGAGTCGTACTCGCTGTTCTACAGCCACCAGATTTAAAAAAGCACGATCCCTCTTTGCCCGCCCTGTGCGGGCTTTTTTGTGCGGATGACACGCTCAGGCAGCTGGACTAAGTCGGTAGTGGCGTCGATCAAAGCCGTGCGCTCCCTGATCGGCTACGCGATGAGAGTCTGGGGTATGTGACCCAGCGATCCAGGCCACCAAGCCGGGTATGCACCGGCCCTCCGCACCCATTCCAAGCCTCGGTATCTGCCGGGGCTTTTTCGTATCTGGAGGCTGTATGGAAAAGCTACAGCTCGACGTTGAGGTTGAGGGCGCCGCTGACTTCCTGCGCCCTCTGGGCGAAACGCTCAAGTCACTTGAACAGTTTCCCGAGCTGCCGCTCCAGGTCTTTCGTGACCTTGTCACCCACAGCCTTCATGAGTTTTCCGTAAGTCTCGACAGCGCCGCACTTGCCGCAGGTGACCTTCGAGTTGTTGTTCGGCCTAGCCGGAACCTCGAACTTGTCACTGCCGCACTTGGCGCACTTGAGGGTTACCTTCATCGTTTTTCGCT